>NZ_CP016020.1:4087500-4090000 GCF_001889165.1 Bacillus weihaiensis
AACATCCTGGTTGTCTAAGCAACTCCACATCCTTTTCCACTTAACGTATACTTTGGGACCTTAGCTGGTGGTCTGGGCTGTTTCCCTCTTGACTACGGATCTTATCACTCGCAGTCTGACTCCTGAACATAAGTCTTTGGCATTCGGAGTTTGACTGAATTCGGTAACCCGATGGGGGCCCCTAGTCCAATCAGTGCTCTACCTCCAAGACTCTCATTTCAAGGCTAGCCCTAAAGCTATTTCGGAGAGAACCAGCTATCTCCAGGTTCGATTGGAATTTCTCCGCTACCCACACCTCATCCCCGCACTTTTCAACGTGCGTGGGTTCGGGCCTCCATTCAGTGTTACCTGAACTTCACCCTGGACATGGGTAGATCACCTGGTTTCGGGTCTACGACCACGTACTTATTCGCCCTGTTCAGACTCGCTTTCGCTGCGGCTCCGTCTTATCAACTTAACCTTGCACGGGATCGTAACTCGCCGGTTCATTCTACAAAAGGCACGCCATTACCCATTAACGGGCTTTGACTACTTGTAGGCACACGGTTTCAGGATCTATTTCACTCCCCTTCCGGGGTGCTTTTCACCTTTCCCTCACGGTACTGGTTCACTATCGGTCACTAGGGAGTATTTAGCCTTGGGAGATGGTCCTCCCTGCTTCCGACGGGATTTCACGTGTCCCGCCGTACTCAGGATCCACTCTGGAGGGAACGAAGTTTCAACTACAGGGTTGTTACCTTCTTTGACGGGCCTTTCCAGACCTCTTCATTTACTCCGTTCCTTTGTAACTCCGTATAGAGTGTCCTACAACCCCAAGAGGCAAGCCTCTTGGTTTGGGCTAATTCCGTTTCGCTCGCCGCTACTCAGGAAATCGCGTTTGCTTTCTCTTCCTCCGGGTACTTAGATGTTTCAGTTCCCCGGGTCTGCCTTTATCATCCTATGTATTCAGATGAAAATACTGCTCCATTACGAACAGTGGGTTTCCCCATTCGGAAATCTCCGGATCAAAGCTTACTTACAGCTCCCCGAAGCATATCGGTGTTAGTACCGTCCTTCATCGGCTCCTAGTGCCAAGGCATCCACCGTGCGCCCTTAACAACTTAACCTTTGACATCGAAGATGTCGTTTTTAACATTATTAAGAGAATCACTAAACTAAGCGTTTAAACTCAGTGAATTACTTGAATTGTTTTCGTTATCTAGTTTTCAAGGAACATAAAACACAGGATCTTCAATGCAAGATGCATTTAGACTCCTATGTATGAGTCTTACTTATTATAGAAAGATCAGATGATCTCTCAAAACTAAACAAAATACCAAGCGTACCTCTAAATCCTTAGAAAGGAGGTGATCCAGCCGCACCTTCCGATACGGCTACCTTGTTACGACTTCACCCCAATCATCTGTCCCACCTTAGGCGGCTGGCTCCTTACGGTTACCCCACCGACTTCGGGTGTTACAAACTCTCGTGGTGTGACGGGCGGTGTGTACAAGGCCCGGGAACGTATTCACCGCGGCATGCTGATCCGCGATTACTAGCGATTCCAGCTTCATGCAGGCGAGTTGCAGCCTGCAATCCGAACTGAGAATGGTTTTATGGGATTCGCTTAACTTCGCAGTCTCGCAGCCCTTTGTACCATCCATTGTAGCACGTGTGTAGCCCAGGTCATAAGGGGCATGATGATTTGACGTCATCCCCACCTTCCTCCGGTTTGTCACCGGCAGTCATCTTAGAGTGCCCAACTGAATGCTGGCAACTAAGATCAAGGGTTGCGCTCGTTGCGGGACTTAACCCAACATCTCACGACACGAGCTGACGACAACCATGCACCACCTGTCACTTCGTCCCCCGAAGGGGAACCTTCTATCTCTAGAAGTAGCGAAGGATGTCAAGACCTGGTAAGGTTCTTCGCGTTGCTTCGAATTAAACCACATGCTCCACCGCTTGTGCGGGCCCCCGTCAATTCCTTTGAGTTTCAGTCTTGCGACCGTACTCCCCAGGCGGAGTGCTTAATGCGTTTGCTGCAGCACTAAAGGGCGGAAACCCTCTAACACTTAGCACTCATCGTTTACGGCGTGGACTACCAGGGTATCTAATCCTGTTCGCTCCCCACGCTTTCGCGCCTCAGTGTCAGTTACAGACCAGAAAGTCGCCTTCGCCACTGGTGTTCCTCCAAATCTCTACGCATTTCACCGCTACACTTGGAATTCCACTTTCCTCTTCTGCACTCAAGTTCCCCAGTTTCCAATGACCCTCCACGGTTGAGCCGTGGGCTTTCACATCAGACTTAAGAAACCACCTGCGCGCGCTTTACGCCCAATAATTCCGGACAACGCTTGCCACCTACGTATTACCGCGGCTGCTGGCACGTAGTTAGCCGTGGCTTTCTGGTTAGGTACCGTCAAGGTACTAGCAGTTACTCTAGTACTTGTTCTTCCCTAACAACAGAACTTTACGACCCGAAGGCCTTCATCGTTCACGCGGCGTTGCTCCGTCAGAC
>NZ_CP016020.1:4095000-4155000 GCF_001889165.1 Bacillus weihaiensis
CTGGCTCCTTACGGTTACCCCACCGACTTCGGGTGTTACAAACTCTCGTGGTGTGACGGGCGGTGTGTACAAGGCCCGGGAACGTATTCACCGCGGCATGCTGATCCGCGATTACTAGCGATTCCAGCTTCATGCAGGCGAGTTGCAGCCTGCAATCCGAACTGAGAATGGTTTTATGGGATTCGCTTAACTTCGCAGTCTCGCAGCCCTTTGTACCATCCATTGTAGCACGTGTGTAGCCCAGGTCATAAGGGGCATGATGATTTGACGTCATCCCCACCTTCCTCCGGTTTGTCACCGGCAGTCATCTTAGAGTGCCCAACTGAATGCTGGCAACTAAGATCAAGGGTTGCGCTCGTTGCGGGACTTAACCCAACATCTCACGACACGAGCTGACGACAACCATGCACCACCTGTCACTTCGTCCCCCGAAGGGGAACCTTCTATCTCTAGAAGTAGCGAAGGATGTCAAGACCTGGTAAGGTTCTTCGCGTTGCTTCGAATTAAACCACATGCTCCACCGCTTGTGCGGGCCCCCGTCAATTCCTTTGAGTTTCAGTCTTGCGACCGTACTCCCCAGGCGGAGTGCTTAATGCGTTTGCTGCAGCACTAAAGGGCGGAAACCCTCTAACACTTAGCACTCATCGTTTACGGCGTGGACTACCAGGGTATCTAATCCTGTTCGCTCCCCACGCTTTCGCGCCTCAGTGTCAGTTACAGACCAGAAAGTCGCCTTCGCCACTGGTGTTCCTCCAAATCTCTACGCATTTCACCGCTACACTTGGAATTCCACTTTCCTCTTCTGCACTCAAGTTCCCCAGTTTCCAATGACCCTCCACGGTTGAGCCGTGGGCTTTCACATCAGACTTAAGAAACCACCTGCGCGCGCTTTACGCCCAATAATTCCGGACAACGCTTGCCACCTACGTATTACCGCGGCTGCTGGCACGTAGTTAGCCGTGGCTTTCTGGTTAGGTACCGTCAAGGTACTAGCAGTTACTCTAGTACTTGTTCTTCCCTAACAACAGAACTTTACGACCCGAAGGCCTTCATCGTTCACGCGGCGTTGCTCCGTCAGACTTTCGTCCATTGCGGAAGATTCCCTACTGCTGCCTCCCGTAGGAGTCTGGGCCGTGTCTCAGTCCCAGTGTGGCCGATCACCCTCTCAGGTCGGCTACGCATCGTTGCCTTGGTGAGCCGTTACCTCACCAACTAGCTAATGCGCCGCGGGTCCATCTGTAAGTGATAGCTAGAAGCCATCTTTCAATTTCGAACCATGCGGTTCGAAATGTTATCCGGTATTAGCTCCGGTTTCCCGGAGTTATCCCAATCTTACAGGCAGGTTACCCACGTGTTACTCACCCGTCCGCCGCTAATATCAGGGAGCAAGCTCCCATCAATTCGCTCGACTTGCATGTATTAGGCACGCCGCCAGCGTTCGTCCTGAGCCAGGATCAAACTCTCCAATAAAGTAGTTTGACTTGCTCATGTTTTTTGTACTATATAGTACGTTTTGTTGATTTTTAAAATCAACGTTTGATACGCTTGGTTTTGTTTAGTTTTCAAAGATCATTTTTGTTTGAAACAACTTTATTATAATAACAAATTCAATGTGTTTTTGTCAACATCTTTTTTGTTATTTTTTTAAGTTGTTGTTGCTTGTCTCTCAGCAACGTATTCTAATATAACATCTAGTTTTTATTAACGCAAGCTTTTTTCTTAAAAAATATGATTTCTTTTTAATTGTCTAACCAAACTATTGGATTAAGTTGATCTAACTATTTACAATTGTCGATTGCTCTTAAGTAGTAAGCTATAAGGTTATCTATAATACTTATATAGAAACTCAAGGAATATATATTCAGGGAACTATCTTTTTTAAATGCGATTGCTTCCCCTTCATCAGGAACTGCGCTTTGTAGGTATATAAGCAAAGAAAAAGCTTGATTCCCTTCTATATAGAAAGAAATCAAGCTCATTATATTTATTTATGTCTCATTTGAGGGAAGAGCAGTACATCACGAATAGATGGAGAGTTAGTTAATAGCATAACTAAACGGTCGATCCCAATACCTAAACCACCTGTAGGAGGCATACCGTACTCTAAAGCTTCGATAAAATCCTCATCCATCATATGGGCTTCATCATTTCCTTGTTCACGCTCTTTTAATTGTCCTTCAAAACGTTCTTTTTGATCAATAGGATCATTTAACTCTGTGAATGCATTTGCATGTTCACGGGCAACAATGAATAACTCGAATCGATCAGTAAAACGTGAATCATCATCATTCTTCTTAGCTAATGGTGATATCTCAACTGGATGACCATAAATGAATGTTGGTTGAATTAACTTCTCTTCCACTTTCTGTTCAAAGAATTCATTCACAATGTGTCCATATTGCATATGTTCGTTAATCTCTACATTGTGCTCCTTAGCTAATTCGCGAGCTTCTTCAACGCTCATTTCCTTCCAAAAATCAGCACCTGTATATTCTTTAATCGCATCAACCATATGAAGTCTTGTCCATTTAGGCTCAAGATTCACTTCGTACTCACCGTATTGAACAGTTGTCGACCCAAGAACTTCTTTTGCAATGTGAGCAATTACATTTTCAGTTAATGTCATGATATCTTGGTAGTCAGCATATGCTTCATAAAGTTCAATCATTGTGAATTCTGGGTTGTGACGTGTAGAAATCCCTTCATTTCTAAATACGCGTCCAATTTCGTATACTTTTTCTAAACCACCAACAATTAGACGCTTTAAGTGAAGCTCAATGGCAATACGCATATAAAGCGGCATATCTAACGCATTATGATGGGTGATGAATGGACGTGCAGAAGCTCCACCAGGAATAGAATGCATAGTTGGCGTTTCAACCTCTAGGTATCCTTGGTCATCTAAATAACGTCTCATCGCTTGAATGATTTTACTACGCATTATAAACGTTTTTTTACTGTCAGGACTCATAATTAAATCAACATATCTTTGACGATAGCGTTGTTCGATGTCTTTTAGACCGTGAAATTTATCCGGTAATGGACGTAAAGATTTTGTTAACAAATCAAAAGAAGTTACTTTAATTGATAACTCCCCAACTTTTGTTTTAAAGACAACTCCTGTTACGCCTACAATATCACCTAAATCAGCTGTGTTGAAAACCTCATATGCTTCGTCCCCTACAGCATCTTTACGTACATAAATTTGTATTTGGCCAGAAAGGTCTTGGATATGAGCGAATCCCGCTTTTCCTTTTCCTCGCTTTGTCATAATACGTCCAGCTATTGTCACTTCTATTTCTTTTGCTTCTAGCTCTTCTTTTTCAAGGTTTTCATAAGCAACAATGATCTCTTCGGTTTGATGTGTTCTTTCAAAACGTTTACCGAATGGATCTAGACCTTTGTCACGTAAGTTATGTAATTTCTCTCTTCTTACCTTCAGTTGATCGCTTAATTCCTCTTGATTCATCTCTTCTTGACTCACAATTAACACTCCAATCGCTTCCCATTATTATCTAAAGCCTATGTTTACCACAAAATAGCTAGCGAATCTTAATTTATCCTACCCTATCTGATAGGGTAGGAGGAATACTGCAAAAGTATCTAGCAGTATCCCCCATCTTATCCAACTTGACTATCATTCACTTGCTTTGCTTCCATTTCTAAAACAAATTCGTCTATCAGGTGAACAAACTCGTCCCTTGTATTCATTAGATTCACTTCATTTCTAACCTTCGCATTCCCTCTAATACCTTTCAGATACCATGCAGCATGCTTTCTCATTTCGCGCACAGCAACCTTTTCAGTCTTTAAGTCGATTAAGCGATCTAAATGAAGCTTACATACTTCCATTTTCTCACGCACATCTGGTTCACCCATTAATTCACCGGTCTCTAAGTAGTTTACAGTACGATAAATCATCCACGGATTACCTAATGCTGCTCGTCCAATCATAACACCATCTACACCTGTTTCATCTAACATACGTTTTGCTTCTTGTGGAGTTGTTACATCACCATTACCAATGACAGGAATGTTAACAGATTCCTTTACTTCTTTAATGATATCCCAATTAGCCGTACCTTCATACATTTGTACACGTGTACGACCATGGAGAGCAACAGCCTTTCCTCCAGCACGTTCTACAGCTTGAGCATTTTGCACAGCAAAAATGTGCTCATCATCCCAGCCCATACGCATTTTAACAGTTACTGGTTTATCAACAGCTTCCACTACAGCAGAAACCATATCATATATCTTATTAGGATCTAATAGCCATTTAGCACCTGCATCACACTTTGTAATTTTAGGAACCGGACAACCCATGTTAATATCAATAATATCAGCTGTTGTATTTTTATCAACAAATCTAGCAGCTTCCACTAACGTATCTTTTTCACCACCAAAGATTTGTAGACTCAGTGGCTTCTCTCGCTCATCAATATAAAGCATTCCCATCGTTCTTGCATTATTAAGTAAGATTGCTTTATCACTAACCATTTCCGCACATACTAAGCCAGCACCAAATTCCTTGACTGTCAAACGGAATGCAGCATTACATACCCCAGCCATAGGCGCAAGTACAACGCGATTCTTCAATTCAATATCACCGATTTTAAACACGACGAATCAACCTCCTCCCCTTTTTAGTTTATCTTGGTGTAAGCTCTTCTACAGAGACATTAAGAGCCTTTGCTACTTCTTCAATAAATTGCTGATTAGGTTCGCGATTACCTCTTTCTATTTCTCCTAAAACCGAAACGGATATCCCAAGATCCTTCGCAAAACTTTCCTGCGTAAAGCCTTTTAATTTCCTAAAAGCGCGAATACGTCTACCCCACTTTTCTGCTTCCATATCCGTACTCCTTCTTTATCATGTAGTTGTTCTATGATCGCATAAATTGGTTTTTCTATAGTAGGAATGCAAAGATCATTTTGTAGTTCTGCTAACGGTATTAGCACAAATGCCCTTTCATGCATTCTCGGGTGAGGAACAATTAGTTGTTCTGTTTCAATATTTTCATGATTAAATAGCAAAATGTCAAGGTCTAAAGTTCGGGGTCCCCATTTTACCACTCTTTTTCTATTTAATGTTTCTTCTATTGTTTGAAGCTCCCCTAATAGCATAAATGCTGTTAAATCAGTACTTATTTGAATGACCATGTTTAAAAACTGATCTTGTTCAGTGTAGCCAACCGGGTCCGTTTCATAAATAGAGGAAATTTTTTCTACAACCGTACCTTTAAGCTGATGAATGTATCCAATTGCACTCATTAAATATTCTTCTCGATCACCCATATTAGATCCTAAAGCTATAAAAGCTATGTTCGTCATACTCTACCCCTTCTTATCTCTACCGCTACATTTTTATAATGACCAGGGATCGGAGGATCAGGCTTTATCATTTTAACTGTACAATTTTGGATAAGTGGAAAATCTGATAATATTCTTTGAGAGATTCTTTCTGCAACTGCTTCAACTAAGTTGAGTGGCTTCCCTTCCACAATTTCCTTGCAACAATTATATAAAGACGCATAATTAACTGTTTGATTTAAATCGTCATTTTCTCCTGCACTCTTCAAATCTAATTCAACTATTAAGTCAACCCTAAATCTCTGACCAAGTTTATTCTCCTCTTGGTAAACTCCATGGTAACCGTAGAATTCCATTCCATTTACATAGATTTTATCGATGATTACTCATTCCTTTCCCAAGCATCGCATCCATCATCTTGGCCATTCTCGCCATCTCTAACACATCATGTATTCGGATAATATGACATCCCTTTTCTATTCCTAAACAAACAGTAGCACCCGTCCCCTCTACACGCTCGGTAGGCGGAAGATCAAGAATGTGCCCTATGAAGGATTTCCTCGATGTTCCAAGTAACACAGGATAACCAAGTTGTACAAATGCATCCAAGCTTCTCATCACTTCTAAATTATCATCCATTGTTTTCGCAAAACCAATTCCCGGATCTAAAATGATTTTATCATCCTTAACACCTGCATTTTTTGCAATGGTAACAGACTCCATTAAATCAACCATCATATCCGGTATTAATTGCTCATAATGTCGATCATCACGATTATGCATGAGGATAATCGGGACATCGTATTTCGCCGCTACAGAAGCCATATCAGGATCAGCCTTTGCTCCCCATACATCGTTGATGATAGAAGCACCAGCCTCTATCGCTTGTTTTGCAACCTCTGCTTTATATGTGTCAATTGAAATTGGGATATCGATCTCATTAGCCAGCATGGATATAACAGGAAGAACACGCTCTAATTCCTCCTCCATGGAAACCTGCTTAGCTCCTGGGCGTGTGGATTCCCCACCAATATCAATAATGTCAGCTCCGTTTTCAATCATTTCCTTTGCATGGTGTAGGGCTTTGTTGATATCAACGTAGCTTCCACCATCAGAAAAAGAGTCTGGTGTTATATTTAAAATACCCATAATGAATGTTTTTTCATTAATATTTAACGAGTATTTACCTGCTTTAATTTGCCGTTTATTCGTTACTATACCCATTCATCCTCAGCCCTTTACAGCTCTTCTATACTTAGTAGTTTCTTTCGATTTTGCCTATATAACTCCGTTAACTTTTTAACAATTATACCATCATTACCTTGAAACAACCTGTCATCCACTTTCTTTATGGATACAATTTCTTGTGAGGAATTCGTAATAAAAACTTCTGACGCTCCTAAAAGATCTTCTGGATTATACAAACCTTCTTCTACAGCCACTCCCATCACTCTTAAGCATTTTATGACAAATTGTCTTGTAATGCCATTTAGAATGCCTGTTTCCAAAGCAGGTGTATAGACCCTATTGTCCTTCACCCAAAAGATATTTGAGACAACACCCTCTGCCAAAAACCCCTTCTCTGTAAGAAAAAATCCTTCGGCTTCTGGAGTGTTCTGAATTTCCCTTTTTCCAATAATGTTATTTAAGTAGTGATGAGACTTTATTCGGTAAGGACCCTCAGGTGTATTTCTCGGAGTCTGAAGAATTCTTGCATCCTTTTCTATTGGTTCAGCTACAGAAGGAGCTCCTCTTAAAAAACAAAGAATATTGGGCGTTTGATAGGTTTGGGCAAGCTTCCCCACCTCACCGTTACCTGCTGAGATATTCAGACGGACTGTTACATCTTCACCCTGTAAATGATTAAGGTCCACTAATTTTTGAAGCATATGGAAGATCTCTTCCCTATTTATTTTATACGATATCCCTAGTTGGAACAGGGCTGCTTGAAGTCTTTTTAAGTGGTCGTTTAATAAAAAAGGAAAACCATTATACATTCTGAACGTCTCAAAGGCACCTAATCCATAAAGAAAGCCATGATCAAATGGAGAAATCGTGGCTTCTGTGTCTTTTATAAACTCTGAATTCATAAAGATAATCATAATTATTTCTTTTCTTCTACTAACCGATAGTGATTAATAAAGTTTTTTAGTAAGTCTTTTCCGAAGGTTGTCATAATTGATTCTGGGTGAAATTGAACACCTTCAATTGGCAACGTTTTATGGCGAAGCGCCATAATTTCATTGTCGTCCGTCCAAGCTGTAACTTCTAAGCAGTCTGGCAAGGTCTCATTTTTCACGATAAGTGAGTGGTACCGAGTTGCCGTAAACGGATTATCCATCCCTTTAAAGATTGTTTCTCCATTGTGATGCATCTGAGAGGTTTTTCCGTGCATAAGACGCTCAGCACGAACCACATCCCCGCCAAAGACTTGAGCGATTGACTGATGCCCTAAACAAACACCAAAGATCGGGATCTTCCCAGCAAAGTATTCAATTGCAGCCATACTAATTCCTGCTTCATTTGGACTACATGGACCTGGCGAAACCATCAAGAATTGTGGATTAAGCTCCTCTATCTCTTCAAGTGTAATTTCGTCATTTCTCTTTACAACAAGCTCTTCCCCTAATTCCCCTAGGTACTGCACTAAATTAAACGTAAATGAATCATAATTATCAATCATTACTATCACTATACTCACCTCAACCTAATATTTTCTCTGCTTTACTCATCTCAATGGCCTTCACCATTGCTCTTGCTTTCTTTAATGATTCTTTATATTCAAATTCCGGATTAGAATCTATGACGATTCCTGCTCCAGACTGAACATATCCATATCCATCTTTAGCGTATAAAGTACGGATCACAATGTTCAGCTCCATATTTTCATCAAAGCCTATCCAACCTATTGAACCAGTATATATACCTCTTCTTGTCGGTTCAAGCTCTTCAATAATTTCCATTGTTCGAACCTTTGGCGCTCCTGTTATTGTACCACCAGGGAAGGTTGCTTTGATAACATCAGAAAAATTCGCATCGTTTCTTAAAGTCCCTTGGACGTTTGACACAATGTGCATGACATGTGAGTATTTTTCAATCACCATGAATTCATTCACATGAACAGACCCATATTCACATACACGACCTAAATCATTACGTTCAAGATCTACTAGCATGACATGCTCCGCTCTTTCTTTCTCGTTTTCGATCAATTCGTTTGCAAGCTTTGCATCTTCTTCTTCATCCAGTCCCCTTGATCTAGTACCAGCAATGGGACGGGTACTTACAGCTCGCCCTTGCTTTTTCACTAGAAGTTCTGGTGAGCCACTCACAATTTGAAACTCCGGATCATGCATATATGCCATATAAGGAGAAGGATTTAACTTCCTAATAGCTTCGTAAATTTCAATCGGATGAACTTCGAGCTCAAAATGCTGCCTAATGGATAGATTCACCTGAAAAACATCACCTTGGGAGATATAGTGCTTAATTCTCTCAACTGCATCGGTAAAACCAGCTTTCGAGAATGAAATAGGTTCTTTTACACCTTTTCTCTGCTCATATGACCATTTATCTGAGTGTAGATGAGGTGTTGTCCAACTCACTTTCAGATTTTCAAGCTTCTGCTGCGCTGCTTTCATTCCATACTCGTCATAGTAATGTGTGATTAACCATAGCTTGGAGGTCTTATGATCATAAATAGCAACATCATCAAATAGTAAGAAATAAAGATCTGGCGTTTTCAGATCATCTTCTGCTATTGATGGCATTTTCTCAAAATGCCTAACACAGTCATAGCTGAAAAAACCAATTGCTCCACCCTGAAAATCCGGTAAGTCTGGATTAGAAACGGTTTGGTATTTTTTAAACCATTCTTGAAATAAATCAAGCAGCTTACCCTCCAGCTCTACTTGGCCATCTTCATCTGAAATAATGAGATGATTTCCTTTTCCTCTTACAGTTGCAATTGGTGTTATACCCGCAATACTATACCTTCCACCGCGTCCACTTTCTAAAAATGCATGTTTTTCTTTATCCCAAGTCAGTTCCTTGTACTTAGCAAAGAATTCATCAGCTTGATAATCAAAATTTACACTTAAAGAAGTCCTTCTTTGATGCATACGAAATCTCTCCTTAAAAAACTCTTACGTCTATTTTACATAATTGTAAAGAAGATATCATATAAATTTCGTTTTTTCCAATGGAATTTAACTTCTGAATACCTATAACAAAAAACAACTATAGTCTTTATCTGCTCCAAATAAAAAGAAGATGGATACTCACTCTATTGTGGTATTCATCTTCTTCTATTCTCCAACTCGTCTAGTCGGTAAAACCTAACGAATTAGCTCATGTAACCTTATGTGATTAATTAATCAAATTGATATAGTGGAGTACTTAAGTAACGCTCTCCGTTACTTGGGATTATAGCTAAGACTTTTTTTCCTTTTCCTAGCTCTTTTGCTACCTTTAATGCCGCAAAAATAGCTGCGCCTGATGAAATTCCACCAAGAACACCTTCTTCACGAGCAGCCCTTCTAGATGTTTCAAAGGCTTCCTCATTCTTAACTGTAATGACTTCATCGTATACGTTCGTATTTAAGATATCAGGAACAAATCCTGCGCCGATCCCCTGAATTTTATGTGGTCCCGGTTTCCCACCAGATAAAACCGGTGAGTCAGTTGGCTCAACTGCAAAGATTTTTATAGAAGGATACTGCTCCTTTAAGACAGAACCAGCACCTGTTATTGTGCCTCCCGTTCCGATTCCAGAAATAAAAGCATCAAGCTGGTCGCCCATCTGCTCTACAATTTCCTTCCCAGTCGTTAAACGATGAATTTCAGGATTTGCTTCATTCTTGAATTGTTGAGGCATGAAGTATCCGTGTTCTTTTGCAAGTTCTTCTGCTTTACGGATAGCTCCTCCCATACCTTCAGCACCAGGAGTTAAAACAAGCTCAGCACCGTATGCACGTAATAGATTTCTACGCTCCATACTCATTGTGTCAGGCATAACTAAGATTGCTTTAAGACCTTTAGCAGCAGCAACCATTGCTAGCCCTATACCAGTGTTTCCACTTGTTGGTTCAATAATTGTGGCGCCTTCTTTTAAATCTCCCTTTTTCTCAGCTGCTTCAATCATCGCTAAACCAATACGGTCTTTTACACTACTACCAGGATTCATGAACTCAAGCTTTAGATAAACATCTGCACTTTGGTCATCTACAAGTCTATTTAGCTTAACAATTGGTGTTTCACCGATTAATTCATGAATTGAATTTGCTACACGTGCCATTACAATTCCCCCTCTATCCCGAGTAAATTTATTGGATTTATAAGTAATATAGCAATTCTTTTCTTAATTGTCAAAACTTTTTACCTATATTAAACTTAAATTTTATTCGCCTTCATAGAACCAAGTGACCCCAATTTCCTCCCATAGAGGCTCTACACTAACCGATCCTTCCATCTGCTCTAAGGCAATTTGTCTTCGAATTTGCCCTTTAACATCATCATAGCTGTAGCTTTTTCCTTCTAACGTTTCATGTAGAAGAATAACAGCATATCCTGCATCAACCTTTATAGGTTCACTCCACTCACCCTCTTTAAGAGTAGGAGCCACTTTCAAATAAGCAGCAGGTACATATTCATTTTGGGTCGAAATAAATCCGATATCTCCACCCTGATTTGCCGTAAACTCATCAATGGAAGTTTCTAAGGCTAATGCTTCAAAGCTCGAACCGCCTTTTAATTCTTCTTCAATGACTTTAGCTTCATCCTCTGTCTTTACGACAATATGTGAGAGATGGTAGGAGGTTTCAATATTATAAAGATCAGCATTGTTATCATAAAACTTCTTCATTTCTTCTTCAGAAACCGATACATCTTTAGTTAATAGCTCCTCTAAAAGAATACTATAACGTATTTGCTTCTCCCAATTACCTTCATCTCCAAAATGCTCTTCATCTAAAGAATTGTACATCGATTTGTAAACTGCAAGTTCACGTTGAATCGTGTCTTCAGAAACTTGTATATTGTGTTTTTTCGCTAACTCTTCAACAACTTCAATATTGACTAGTTCTTTTAAAGTATCTCTTCCAAAACGCTGTTCAAGTTCTGCTAGCCATTCTTGTCTAGTAATCGTTTGGTCACCAATAGTAGCAATAATTTCATTTTGTTGGTCGTCTGCTGAAACAGGAATAGTAGCAGGCTCTTGTAGAACAAAGTATCCTACCGTTACACAATTTATGATAATTAAACCTATGATAATACTCCAAAGTGATTTACTTTTCATTTCCTCCAACTCCCGGTAGCCCCATTTTTATTTAGCTTCTTGAAGTAAATTCTCTAAGTCTTCTCTTGAAAGAACGTATTGTTCATTACAGAAATGACATTGAGCTTCAGCTTGTCCTTCCTCTTCAATCATCGCTTGGATTTCCCCTTTGCCTAAGCTAATAATTGCATTTTCAATACGTTCCTTTGAACATTGACACTTAAAGGCTACAGGTTGTTTCTCAAGGATTCTTACATTCCCTTCTCCTAAAACCTCGTTTAGAATTTCTTCAGGAGATAACCCTCTTTGAATGAGCTTTGAAATAGGTTCTATCGTATTTAAACGTTCTTCAATTGTAGCAATTGTTTCATCATCTGTTCCAGGCAGTAATTGAATGATAAAGCCACCTGCTGCCAATATCGTGTTATCCGGATTAACAAGTACACCTACACCCACCGATGATGGCACCTGTTCTGATGTTACTAAATAATAAGTAAAATCTTCTCCTAATTCACCAGACACAATTGGAACCTGTCCGGAAAAATGGTCTTTCATCCCTATATCCTTCACAATTGTTAGGTTACCATCAGTACCTACTGCTCTAGCAACATCTAATTTCCCTTTATCATTTAAGTCAAAATGAGTTTGAGGATTCGTCACATAGCCTCTCACTTCCCCTTTAGCATTACTGTCAACAAGAATAGCCCCGATTGGACCACCACCCTCAACTTTAACAGTTAGCTTCGCATCTCCCTTTAACATCGACCCTAATATAACGCCTGCTGTCATTGAGCGACCTAACGCTGCAGAAGCTGTTGGCCATGTTTGATGCCTTTTCTGAGCTTCCCCGACCGTATCTGTTGTTTTTGCTGCATACGCACGGACCTTGTTATCAAAGGCCAATGCTTTTACTAAATAATCCATGATGCAAACCTCCATTAGTCTGTTATCTTACATTGTAGTATTTCTTTTATAAATAAGCTGCAATCCTCTAAGAGTTAAAAAAGGATCAACAATATCAATACATCCAGATTCGCTTGCTATAAGTTTTGCTAAGCCTCCTGTTGCAATTACTTTAGGTGGTTGTTTAGATTGTTCTTTCATTCTTTGGACAATTCCCTCAACCTGACCAACATAACCGTATAATATTCCTGCTTGCATAGCACTTACTGTATTTTTACCAATTACATTATCAGGTCTTGTAATTTCAATTCTTGGTAGCTTCGCAGCTCTTGAATACAAGGCTTCCGTGGAGATATTTATCCCTGGTGCAATTGCTCCGCCCATATATTGTTTATCCTCATTCACATAACAATATGTAGTTGCCGTACCAAAATCAACGATAATAAGAGGACTTCCATAATCTTGAATACCAGCAACAGCATTCACAATACGATCTGCACCCACTTCACGTGGATTTTCATATTTAATATTTAGACCCGTTTTAATTCCTGGTCCCACTACTAACGGCTTGATGTTAAAATATTTCACACACATTCTTTCGAGTGGAAACATAATAGGAGGAACGACTGAAGAGATAATAATTCCCTCTATTTGTTGAAACGATAAGTTTACGTGCTCAAACAAATTTTTAATTATCATTCCGAATTCATCTTCCGTTTTATTTCTACTTGTCTCTATTCGCCAATGATGTTTCAATTCATCTTTTTGATATACACCTAGAACAGTATTCGTATTCCCTACATCCAATACAAGAATCAACATGATCACCACTTTATTATTGTCTGTTATATGTCTCTTTCCATACTTATCTATTTTATCACAAAGTTTCATTCCTACCAGCATTCAAGGCCTTGACCTAGACACAAGTACCTTGAACAATCTTTGGGCTTGATTTTTGCGAAAAGTTTCCTCAATCGATGTATGTGACGTTCCCTAAGGACGAACAAAAAGACCAATGACGATTTGTAATGTCATTGGTCTTTTTTCCAAGCTACTAGTTAGCTTATGAAACTATTCTTTATCAGAGGCAGATGGATCTTCCTCTTCTTTTTTCGTTTGAATATTTACTTTCACATCGTCTGTCTTGTCATCGCTAGCTGTCTTGCTCTCAACAACGACTGGACGTTCCGGAAGTTTCCCCTCTTCAACAAGGCTCTTAATCTGAGCAGCATCTAACGTTTCCACATCTAATAATGTTTGGGCAACTAGTTCTAACTTTTCACGATTTTCAGTTAGAATTTGACGAGCTCTCTCATAGCTTTCCTTGATGAATCGTTGAATTTCCATATCAATTTCATGAGCAATCGCGTCACTGTAGTTCTGCTCGTTATGAATGTCACGCCCTAAGAACACTTGACCGCCTTGAGCTTGACCGAATTGAAGTGGTCCAAGCTTCTCACTCATACCGTATTCAGTAACCATTTTTCTTGCGATTCCTGTTGCTCGTTGGAAGTCATTATGCGCTCCAGTACTTACTTCACCGAAGACAATTTCCTCCGCTACACGCCCACCAAGCAGACCTGTAATTTTATCAAGCAATTCTGGTTTTGTCATAAAGTAACGGTCTTCCTTAGGAAGCATAACTGCATATCCACCAGCTTGACCACGAGGGACAATTGTTACTTTATGTACCATGTCTGCCTCATCAAGAACAGTACCTATAATTGTATGACCTGCTTCATGATAGGCAACAATGTTACGTTCTTTCTTAGAAATAACACGACTTTTCTTCGCAGGACCTGCAATAACACGGTCTGTTGCTTCATCAAGGTCAGAGTTATCAATTTTCTTTTTATCTTGTCGAGCCGCTACAAGAGCTGCTTCATTTAATAAGTTTTCTAAATCTGCACCTGAGAATCCAGGAGTTCTAGCGGCAATCGCTTTTAAATCAACAGATTCATCTAAAGGCTTGTTACGAGCATGTACTTTTAGTACCGCCTCACGACCTGTTACGTCTGGTCGGTCAACCGTAATTTGTCTATCAAATCGTCCCGGACGTAATAATGCTGGATCAAGAATGTCTGGTCTATTTGTCGCAGCAATGATAATAATTCCTTCATTTGCTCCGAAACCATCCATTTCAACGAGTAATTGGTTTAATGTTTGTTCACGCTCATCGTGACCTCCACCTAAACCAGCTCCACGTTGACGACCTACTGCATCAATTTCATCAATGAAAATGATACAAGGTGCATTTTTCTTCGCGTTTTCGAATAAATCACGAACACGTGACGCACCGACACCAACAAACATCTCTACGAAATCAGAACCACTAATAGAGAAGAACGGTACACCTGCTTCACCAGCAACAGCTCTCGCTAATAAAGTTTTACCTGTTCCCGGAGGTCCATTTAACAAGACACCCTTCGGTATTCTTGCACCTAACTCTGCGAATTTGCGTGGGTCTTTTAAGAATTCAACAACCTCTACAAGCTCTTGTTTTTCTTCATCAGCACCTGCTACATCTTTAAACTTCACTTTTTTCTTTTCCTCACTATAAAGCTTTGCTTTACTTTTACCGAAGTTCATTACACGGCTACCACCGCCTTGAGCTTGGTTAAGTAAGAAGAAGAATAAGATAAAGATGATAACAAATGGAATGATTGAGGTGAAAAACGTCACCCATCCACTAGTTTCCTCAGCAGGAGCAACATCTAATTCTTTAATATCACCTGCTGCTTGGTCAACGCGATCCAATCCTTGTTCAGTTGGTATATATGTTAAAAAGGTTTCATCTTCAGTATAATCCTTTAATTTACCTCTAACTTCGAATACACCACGAACAGGTTGAACAGTCATTTCCGTTACATTCCCATTATCTAATTCAGAAATGAACTTATTGTAAGTAATTTGCTCTGTCTTCGGGTTAGCACCTGTAAAAAAGCTAACTACCCCAATGATGACTAAAAATATAAGTAAATAAAATATGGTATTACGGAAGATCCGATTCATTCCTTACCTCCTCCCACAGTAAACGCGACTGGTTAAAATAGTATCATAGAAAATCATGGTAATACAACAAATTAGCTAAATACATTACTTTTGATAAACTTCTGGTTTTAGAACGCCGATATACGGAAGGTTACGGTATTTTTCAATATAATCAAGACCGTATCCAACAACAAATGCATCTGGAACTTCAAATCCTACGTAATCTGCCTCGATATCTGCTTTTCTACCCGTTGGTTTATCTAAAAGTGTAACAATTTTAATGGATTTTGCTTTACGATAACGGAATAATTTCACTAAATAGCTAAGTGTTAAACCACTATCAATGATATCTTCAATAATTAAGATATCTCTACCCTCAACGGAAGTATCTAAATCCTTAATGATTTTAACTTCTCCAGAAGAAACTGTAGATGTACCATAGCTAGAAACATCCATAAAGTCCATTTCTAAATATGTATCGATGTTTTTAAGAAGGTCTCCCATAAATGGCATTGCACCTTTTAGTACACCAATAGCAAGAGGAAAACGATCTTTATATTCCTCTGTTAATTCTTTCCCTAACTCTTTCACTTTTTCTTGAATCTGTTCAGACGAAATTAATACTTCTTGAATATCTTGTCTCATGAATGTGCGCCCCCTAGAAGATCTAAGCTCCTTAATTGTAATAATACAAATTCACCCTTTTGATCCCACTCATCCTCAAAAACAGATTTTTTTAGACCTGGTATCCAAAGGATGTTTCCATTCCCATCTTCTACAATCGGCCATGAATGTCGGCTATGTAAGGATATTTTCGCATCAATAAATATATCTTTTACCTTTTTTCTTCCGTTCATGCCCTTCAACTTCATTTTATCTCCCTGTTCTCTTGTTCGAACAATAAGAGGCTCATTTATCGCTTCATATCTCATTAAGAACACATCATTTCCCTTTAAATCAAAAGGTTGATCTGTCAATAGACTAGAAGTGATAGTAAAGCCATTAGGAAGTACGAGCCTCGATGGGATTTCCAACTCAAGTTGATAGCTTTCCGTTTGACTATGCTCAAAAGTAAACATACATATGTTATATGATTTTATCACCTTTAGACCATTTGGAAAGTCAAGTTCTCCCGAAGGATGTTCTTGTGAGAGCAAGGTCTGTAAGCTCTCTATATGTATTGAAGAAAGGGAAGATGGAATATATTTATATAGATAGTTTAATATTAGTTTAATCCCTCTTCTTTGTAAAGGCAAAGGTAGGTTTAAGAAGCTCTTGATATCAATCTCCATACCCGACTTTTCATTTCTTTTGATTACTGTATTCATATGTTGCTCAGTTAATACCTGTAAATACGATTCGTCCTCTAAAAAGGTTTCACTAAAATAGTGAAATCTTTCATGAACTAATGGATTTTCCGCTTTCAAAAAAGGTAAAACAAATTTTCTAAAGCGATTTCTTGTATAATCTGTTTTCTCGTTACTTGGATCATGCCTAGGTAGTAAACCATGTTCATGACAGTAGGTTACGATTTGATCCTTCGTTTGCTTTAAGAAGGGTCTAATCAGATACCCACGATGAAAAGGACGAGATACTTTCATGCCTGCTAAGGATTCGCCTGAAGCTCCTCTAACAAGCCTCATTAAGATTGTTTCAATCTGATCATCTGCATGATGACCTAACGCTAAATAGGTAGCGTGATGTTCATCCATCACATTCTTATAAAATGTGTACCGGCATTCACGAGCTGCTACTTGGGGACTAAGATTCTTCTCTACTGCATACTTGCTCACATTTACCTGTTTCGCCACACATGTAATTGAGTTTGCAGCACAATAGTTCATCACAAAGTCCATTTCTTCCTTTGATTGCTCTCCTCTAAACATATGGTCAAGATGAGCTGCTACAAGATTTACTCTCCATTTTTTTTTATAATGATGTAAAAAATGAAGAAGAGCCAAAGAATCAGGTCCACCTGAAACTCCAACAACAACCGTAGCTCCTTCTTTAATTAAGCATTTTTTCTCAATAAGGGTATACGCATCCTTCAAGAAATTTCCCCTCTTTGGATAATGTAATGGTACATCTCTATCCTACCATTAATTAACGACAAACCACAAAAAAAGAAGACGTCGTTCACATTATAAACAAATAATTTCTAATAAATGACAATCTCTTTGTTTTCTACACGATTATAAGAGGATGTGATAAACGTACAAGGAGTAGATAACAAACACACTAATGAGAATAATCAAGGTTTCTAAAAAGCCTGAAGATTTTCTTCGTTTCTTTTTTATCACGACTTGGCTTCTTGTTTGAGTAGATTTTGCCCTTTTCCTTAAAGATTGTGATTGTTGCTTTTTGCTCGTTTTTTGGGGGATATGAGTTCGGTAGGTTTTAGAAGAAGAACGTGTTTGAGATTGATTTTGCTTCGTTCCCTCAGACAATAGCTTAATGAAATCCGATTTCATATCCAGAGCACTTTTGTAATTCCCCAATATAGCCTGTTTTAAAACGTCTTTATGTTTTCGCAAATATGAATGTTGATCAAAAAGGGAAAGAAGCTGCTCTTTTCCATCAACGTCACTTCTTTTAGAAAACCGTTTCGGATATGCTGCATTGACCATAATCATTGCAACAGCAAATAAATCATACGATGGCTCTGCTTTTCTTGTCCCCATTCCCCAGTATCCGCGATCAAAAAACTCTGTAAACTCTTTAATGGACCTGCCTTGTTGAGTGGTCCCACCGACATCGATACATCTTATTTTTGGTGGGGGACCTGAAATAATCAAATTATCCGGCTTTAAATCACCAAATACCCAGCCTTCCTTATGTAAACTATCTAAGTTTGTCAAAAGCTGTAAGACCAAAACATCTGTCCATTCGATTCCTCTTTCATTTACGAATTGAAGGAGATTGTGACCCTCAATATACTCCATTACATAAAAGGAAAGAAGCTTTTGTGACCCTACTTTAACATCATCTACATCTAACAAAGAAGGCCCAAGTGAATGACCTTGGACCTTTGAGAAATGCTTCAGCACATTTGTTTCTGACGTAATCGCCATACTGTTTTCACTAAGCTTAACCGCTACTTTTCCTTGCCTAGAATCCGCCAAGAAAACATTACCTGTTGCCCCTTGTCCAAGAAGCTTAATAATTGTATAAGAGTTTCCATTCCACTTTCCTAGAATCTTTGTACCGGGTGAAAAATTACATGCCTGATTCATCATAGTACTCTTCTTCACTTCTTAATAAATTCTTTAAAGAGCGTTTCTTTTTAAATTGCTTAATTGCTTCTCTGATTGCAGGTCCAGTTGGCGTAATGCCTCCTGTCGATAGCTTAGGAAAAATAGAAGACAATGATTCAAGTTTTGGAGTCCAATCAAGGACCCTCTCCACTTCTTCCTTTTTCCCAGGAAATACTGAGACAGAGAAGAGATTTTTACCCATTCTTGAGTTTAATGTTATCGAAAGATCTAAAAGAGACTCTTTCACAGTTGGAAGCTTCGGTTTCATACTAGCACTTGTATCAACTAGGATAAGAATCTCAACACTTACCGTTTCTCCAAGCTCATCCACAACTTCCATTACCTCTCCTCGTTTTTCTGGAGGTAATTCCTCTAAAGAAGTGCTTTTCCCAAGAATTTGTTGTAATTCTTTATTCACTACCCCTTGAATTGTTTGTGTCATGGCTTTTCTCGTTACATGTTGAACCGTTTGCGATAGCTGATGGGCATATACAATTTGATGCACACCACCTCCAGACATCGCAATCCCTTCAATTTCTCTCATAGATTCTTGGTCAATTACGTTCTCTTCCATAATACCTATTACATTTACAGTAATCCCTTGCTCTTGCGCCAATGCTGCCATTGCAATAGGATCTTCCCCTTGATTTGAGTATCCATCAGTAAGTAATAAAATCTGTTTTAAGTTACCCTTCTCCATACTTTCCCTCCTATAGAGATAACAGATCTCCATATTATTCCCTTTAAACTTAAGTCTAGAGGGAGTACCCTCTACTCGACTTTGAAAGGTATACATGAAAATGACTATTACCATACTCTCCAAAAGGGACTTCTTTTATACTATAAAAAGAATAAGATTTTAAGGATAATAGGCTACAAATTTCCCCAGAAATTACTTTATCCTATTTTCTTTGAAACAGGAATTGTCGCCCATTTAGGTGTGTTATGCTCTATCGCAGACACAACGACAGTCATATCGTCTTCAATCTTGCCAGACCTTGTACGGATAACCTCCTCCATAATTAAATCAGCTATTTCCTGAGGATCCTCTGTCTTCATTTCACTTATTTTACGTTTCATCCATAGATCATAGTTTTCAACGTGCTTTGGCCCTTCAAATATTCCATCACTCATCATGATTAGGAGGTCACCCGCCTTTAGCTTCTCCCCCACAACGTCTACATCAAAATCATCAATAATTCCCATCGGCAAATTACTAGCCTGGATTTTGATGATTTTTTCTCCGCGTTTCACAAAGCTAGGGGTTGATCCAATTTTTAAAAATTTGCTATTCCCATCCTGGAGATCAACTATAGCTAAATCTAAGGTTGAGAAAATTTCATCTGTTGTTCGCAAAGATAGAATTGAATTAATTGTCTTAATAGCCACCTTTTCTTCTATACCAGACTGAAGAATTTTTTGTAAAAGTTTAATGGTTTCATTACTTTCGAAATGCGCTCTCACACCGTTCCCCATTCCATCACTGATGGCCACAGCATATTTCCCAAGACCTAATTCAATCATTGAATAGCTATCACCTGATACTAACCCTCCACCTTTTGCTGCATGTGCCACACCTGTTTCAATTCTGTACTTCTTAGCTGAACCAAACGATACGTGGCAGTAACCATTTGGATAATGAGAGCACTCTTCATTTTTCACAATGACAGATTCATTCAGAATGTCAGATAACATGGGTGCAATGATTTTTTCACATTCCCCATGACCATTACAAAAAGGAATACTCATCTCTATATCAACATTCCCTTGCTCTAAACTGAAAATATCAACATTCACAATTTCAATACCGAAGTTTTGCAAGGCATCTAAGATTTGTTCTTCTTGAACAAAATGATTTTCTCTTTCACGTTTTATTTCCTTTGATAGATCATCCATTACGTTGGATACGCCTAAAAGCTGTTCTGCTACCAATCTTCTACTTTCCTGAACTTCACGTTTTAATTTTTGATTTGCTTGGAAGTAGTTAATTTCCTGCTCAATCGCTTCCTCTACCTTTCCAGACTTTGAACAATGGCGTTCAAAATCTTTTTTCAGCTTCATATTGTGCTTGTACGTATTTTGTTTATTTTCATGCATAATGTTCTGCATCAACTCATATGTTTTATCAAAGTTCTCCACCCAGCACTTTTCTTTTTTAAAACAATGCTGACATGTACTTTCCGTAATACTACTTAAAAACAAATCGGTTTCTCGCTGCTCTTCATTATTCTCATCCTTCTCATAGAAGGTAGCAAAGCTTTCAGATAGAGCATGAAAAACTTGAGAGAACTGTTCTACACGATTCGCAGTGACATCACGAATTTTCCGAACATATTGTTGCTGTTCTTGTGCATGCTCATTCGTTCCTGGAATATGCTTCGCTAATTTTCCTGTAATTACCTTTGGTGTTAAAAGAAATAAGACAATGGCAATCATGGATTCTACTAGAGTTGTCATTAAATCGGCTGTCCCTTGTCCATATAGGGAAATAAGTACAGATCCAACTAGTAGTCCAATTGCCGTACCAAGCTTCTGTCCTTCCCTTAACAACCCCCCTAATAATCCAGAAAACGCTAGTAGACTCATCTGATATAAATTACCGACATTTGCCAAGCTAAGAATAAGACCCGTTACAACACCAACCGTACATCCAATACTTGAGCCACCAATAAAGGCAAATAACAATACAACATAACGAGAAAAAATATGCTCTAATTGAAGGGTCTGGTACGATACACCCACAAGTCCTGTCATAACAGAAGCTAGTAAAATCATGATGCAAATAATTTCCTCAATCTTCAAGGATTGCTTGTACTTTCTTGCAGAAATTAGTGGAATGCTTTGGAGAAATATAAGGGTCAAAATAAAAGATAACCCCGCTTCTACTCCCGCCATCATATAATCATATAATGTCAAAGAAGATTTCATCATATAGGTAAACCCAATTCTCGTTAACGCAACACTTAGTAAGACGGTAAACGGAAGAGCCTTGACTTGGTCACGAAAAATTGCAGATGATATGCGATTCACAAGACCAAAGCCAATGATAGAAAGCATAATAAGTAAAGCTACTTCAAAGGAAATAGTCAGCCCTCCACCTATTAGCGAGACCCCTGAGAGAAAGGCCTTATCCTTCTTCATTAAGAAAACCGCTGCAAAGAACGGTAAAGCAAACGGAAGCACTTCAGATAAAATGATTGCTCGTCCTAATAAAAATCCGATAATGGCATAGATCAGACCTTTATGTAAGAGAAAGAGCTGTATACGAGAAGAGATTCGATGAAAGAAACGATTAACCATTTGATGGGTTTTTTCCATACCGAAATCAGAAATTGGTTCCATTAACCTTCTTTCTACTTTTTCCATGATTTTCATTCCCCCACTTATTCATATTGCTTGTAATTATATCTGAGAGAGAAAAAAGATTTTGTCAAAAGAAGGTAGTAATCCCCTAAAACAGTTCGACTGTTTTTGAAAAAACCGACAAATATCTAATCAATATGAAAAGATTCTTCAAAGCTCACGTCGAAAAGAGGTTTTGTTGGTCAATTGATGATTACATGATTTTTCTAGCGAAAAGACCACACTTGCGATCATAAGCCTTTTAATCACTCGCTAATAACAAAGGAGTTTGAGGATGATTTAACATGTCATGGATACCATCTACCAAAAAGCCGCATCAAGATGGAATACGATATCGTTCTTTCTACTACCTAGGTAAGCAAGAAAGAAAAGAGCTTCTCTCTATATAGTGAGAGCAAAACCTTGGATCCAGTGGGAAACCCACACTTTGACTTTATTAGGAAATCAGCAATCTTTACGAAAATAGCACAACAAAAAAACTAGTTGCCATTGCAACTAGTTTCTAATATGACCCGTACGGGATTCGAACCCGTGTTACCGCCGTGAAAGGGCGGTGTCTTAACCGCTTGACCAACGGGCCTAAAAATTATGGTAGCGGCGGAGGGAATCGAACCCACGACCTCACGGGTATGAACCGTACGCTCTAGCCAGCTGAGCTACACCGCCATGATAGTATAAAACGCTCCTTGTTTAAAACCATGCTCGTCATGTCTCTTGTCAGACACATTCCTCGCAAGCCTACTAAGAAGATTATTCATGTTGCTTACGGCTCGCTCTAATCAGTGTTTAAACCAAAGCCTTCGTAAAATAAGCACAAAAACTATAATACAACCGAAATTCTATTTCGTCAATAAAAATTTTAAAACGTACTAATATAAGGATCCCTATACATTTCATCACCCTGAATAAATCCTAAAAAAAGGAAAACACCTCATTGATGTTTTCCCAATCCGCATCATGTATATGAAAGCAGCAAGTTATCCTCTACGAGCTCCACGACCGCCGCGTTTAGATTCCGTGTTACGTTTAAGTGAAGATAAACGATCTTCACTATCTTTTAAGAAACGACTCATCTTTTGTTCGAAGTTTTCTTTATTATTCATGTTATTATTTCGGAAATCATTTCCTCTTCTTGGGCGATCTGAATTTCTAGGACGTTCGGAGCGTTCCGGACGCTCTGGGCGTTCTGGGCGATCTATTGCCTTTTTAATGGATAAACCAATCTTACCATCGTTTTCAACGTTGATAACTTTTACTGTTACTTCATCACCGACTTTTAAGTGATCATTAATATCCTTCACATAATTATCGGCTACTTCACTGATGTGTACGAGACCTGTAGAACCACCTGGTAGTTCAACAAATGCTCCAAAATTTGTAATGCCCGTCACCTTACCCTGTAACTTGCTGCCAACTTCAATCGACATAAAAATAATGCTCCTCCTTAAACAGATAAAAAATCAATCAAATCTTTATATGTTATTATACATAAATAAAAAATCGAGTGTCAACAAGGCTACTCTTTTATATTGAAGATGATTTCATTATCATCTGATAAAAAGTAGTCTCTTCTTGCAATTTTAGCGATATATTCATCATCGTTTAATTTCACAATTTCTTCTCTTAGGATCTTTTCTTCCTTCTGCAACTCTGTTAACTGTTGCTCAAGCTCCTCTTGTTGTTCGATCTTTTCATTTATCGCTTTCGATTGACTAAACATGGTGGTGAATATAACGGATGAAGCAACGATAGCAATGATCCCAAACATAGTAAGCCTTCTAAACAAGCCTTTTTTACGACGACTCGCCAGCTGTTGTTGTTTTTCCTGCTCCATCATATATTGTGATTGTAGTTCCGTTATTTTTTTAGACCTTTCGAGACTCATTGTTAACCCTCCTTACTTCTTCCTTATCCTGTTCCACCATTGTTTTACTTTATTTGTTTTATTCTTTATTCTTCTCAAAATTCCTGCTAATTTTTGTATATTTGAAACAAAGTTATTTCTTATTACTCTAGGAACTAGTTTCCACAGTAATCTTAAAATGAAACGTACTGGTGCTAAAATAATTTTAGCCAATGAGTAGATGAATTGAAAAGCCCATTTTACTATACTCCATAAAATTTTAACAATGCCCAGTAAAAAAACAATAAGTAACTGAACTAGTCCAACAATTGGCCGAATAACAACAAGCTGTCCTAGCCTAATGACTAAGCGGTACACACGAATACTCATTTGGATCATGCGGTCTAAAATATGAAGATACACCGATTTTAGTAAACTCTGGTATGCAGCATATCCACATAGGACAGCAAGGAAGATATATACTCTAAGCTCTCCTTCATTTACAAGTAAGAGCACATAAAAAAGTATGAGGCCTTGTACAATCCAAAACATGAGATCATTGATAAATACTACCCATCTAGCTCTTAATGGCCGCTTTAAAAAGCGACCATAAGTGTCTAGACCTGCTCCCATAAAACTTCCCATGCCAAACATTGCGAGCATTGTATAAAACTGGGTTGTTAGACTCATTTAAATAACTTGCTAAAGAGCCCTTTAGCTTTCTCCGAATGCTGGTCATCTAAATAAATAAGGTCAAAGATTCGGCTTCCCTTTATTGAAACAATCCCCTTATCTACATCCAAATTCTTCATCTGTAGGTTTTGACCTCGAATGGCTAGTGCACCCATTACAGTCTCAAGTAGAAACTCTTCAGTATCAAAGCTTTCAACTTGCTTAACACCTGTAATTTCTAAAAGCTTTCTACCTCTCATAATGACGTCGTGCTCTTGAATCGTCCCTTTATGAACAGATGAATGATTATCATAGTATTGGTCCATGTTCTACCTCCGCATTAAGGATTTTCTACTTCATGTTTATGTCAATCCTATGCGATTTAGAACAAGCCCACTGATTACTCTTCAGAAATGCGTTCTTCTTTTACAATTCGATAAAGGTTCGATGCCTCTTCTTTTTTAGTCGTTTCTCTTAAGTCATCAATGACAACTGTAACATACTTTTGACCAAAACGAATTAAAAGCTCATCTCCCACCTTTACGTTTGAACTAGCTTTTGCTGGAATACCGTTAATGGATATTCTTCCTTGGTCCGCAATTTCCTTCGCTAATGTACGTCTTTTGATCAATCTGGATACCTTTAAAAATTTATCTAGTCTCATCCTAACCCCTCTTTATCTATTTTCTTTGCTTGATTCCATAGCTCATCCATTTCCTCAAGAGACATTTCTTTGAGGACTTTCTCTGCCTTTTCTGCCATTTGCTCAATATAAGAAAAACGACGGTAAAATTTATGGTTTGTAGAGGTAAGTGCTTCTTCCGGTTCTACTTTATAATACCTACCTACATTGATAAGCGCAAAAAGAATGTCACCAAACTCTTGCATTATTTTTTGTTGGCTATGGTTTTTAGAAAGCTCCTCCTCAAATTCAGATAATTCTTCTTTTACTTTTGCCCATGCTCCTTCGACTGACGGCCAGTCAAAACCGACCTTAGCTGCCTTTTTTTGTAGATGGAAGGCTTTTGAGAGTGCAGGTAATGCCCCAGAAACAGAGTCAAGAATAGATGTTTCCTGTACGTCACCTTTTTCCTTGCGCTTTATTTCATCCCAATTAGTCACTACCTCTTCAGAGTTTGTCACCTGTGTTTGTCCGAACACATGTGGATGTCTGCGAACCATTTTTTCAGAAACCCCTCTGATGACCTCATCTATTGAAAACATTGCCTCATCTTCACCTATTTGAGAATGAAGGACCACTTGTAAAAGAACATCTCCAAGCTCTTCGACGATATGATCAATATCATCATTTTCAATTGCTTCTAAAAGCTCATAGCATTCTTCAATTAAGTATTTCTTTAGGGATGTATGTGTTTGTTCCTTGTCCCACGGACAGCCATTTGGTCCCCGTAATTCTGCAATGATTGCTCTAAAAGAAGTAAACTGATGATATAATACCTCCTCATTTTTAACTGGAGGGACATATATGCTAGTCAAATTATTAATTGTTGTTTCACGATCAAGTTCATATAACTCAACTTCTTTTATAAGTTGGTCTCTACTTCCTGCTGCGGTCACAATCTTCACTTTATAATCATCTGGTAACTGATCCATTAATGCCAGCTTCACTTCCGAGGCAACCATTTGATCATAAACCTGTGTAATCATTACATGTCCTCTTAAATTCAGAGATTCACTTTTAAAATCAAGACCATCAACTAATTGGAAGCCCTCGACCGGGTCAATTTCCAAAGCTTGGAACATAGCGTCGATAAAGCTTTGACCACCCTTAACAGTTACGGTATACCCTTTTTCTCTCCCAACAGTTTGTAAAAGCTGCACTGTTTTTTCAGCTACTTGGGGATGTCCAGGAACAGCATAGACAATATCTTCTGCCGTTGCATAGGATAAGAGTAACGAAACAATTTCCTCATAAACGCCCTCGAATGTTTCGTGTTTTTCATAAATATAGTCAAACGATTCAAAGCGAATTTCATCCCCTAGTTGTTCAATTACAGGATGCTCTTTCGTTCTAAGATATAGTTTCGGTGTATCCTTTAGAAGCTTATAAACACCGTATGGAAGTTGATTTACATCTCCGGCACCTAAGCCAATTATTGTAATATGTTTTGCCATAGATTAAAAACCTCATTTCATTACTTTATTAATGATTGGTATATTTACCAATTCCTCACGGGAAAATACCTTTAATTTCAGGATCATTATCCCATAAACAAAGCCTCCAAGAACAACTCCCGCTAATGCTGTTATGGCTGCACCTATACGTTCATCAAAGGCTAGCCCATACTGTTTCATGAATACTAAATAGATAAGAATGGAGCATAACATCAAACTATTACTTCCAATTATTTTGTACAAAGCCTTATACTCTTTAAATACATAGCCCTTATGTGCTAAATAAACATAATTACTAAGAGCTACAACGAAGTAGGCAAATGTGGTTGAACTAGCCGCACCGTAAATTCCATATATAGGAACAAGATAGCTATTTACTAGTAGTTTAATTAAGGTGCCAACTAAGACCGTTATTGCAGGAAACACCGTAAAGCCAAGTCCTTGCAATATCGCAAACAAAGTTAAACAGAGAGATGTAAAGAAGATAGAGCCTATCAAGATCATTAATAGGAATGACCCAGATGAATCAGTAAATAACATAATGTTCGTTGGTTTCATAATAGCGATTAAACCTATGGTAGCGCTAGATGCAATGACAAGACAAAGCTTGATTGATAAATGTATTTTCTTTGTTATAAAGTCTGTACGATTATCAGCCTTAGCCGTCGAAAGAACAGGTACAATCGATAATGCAAACGATGTAGCAACCACCGTTCCTAGTTGAATAAGAGGTTGTCCTCGATCATAAATTCCCTTTGTTTTCTTTGCAGTCTCTTCATCGATTCCCATATCTGTTAATAAAGCGTATAAATGCAAAGAATCAATAAGCTGTATCAAAATAAGCAATAAGCTACATATACCAATTGTAAAACTATATTTACATATTTTCCTTATAATGAATATTGTTTTTAGCCTTACCTTATCTTCGGGAAAATGTCGAACTTGTTCATTTTTCTTATTCGAGTAAAAAAAGAAAAAAAGAAGCGCTGCAACACTTCCTAAAATGGAAGAAAAGAAAGCCCCAACACCGGTTTCATATAAAGTAAAACCCGCTTTTATCATAAAAACCGAGCTCACTAAGATAAAGCTAACTCTTACACCTTGTTCAATCACTTGCGAGATGGCTGTTGGCTTCATATCTTGCTGAGCTTGAAAAACACCTCTGTATGTAGAAAGAAACGGAATCAGCAAAAAAGAAAAAGAGGTTACTTTTATTAATGGAGCCAAATAAACATCGCCCATAAATTGGGCAATAGGGTGTGCGAAAAAAAATAATGGAAGAAACATAAAAAAGCCTAGTCCAGCTAGGAACCAAAACGAAACAGTCAGTATCTTTGATCGTGTTGCTTTAGAAGTGTTATGTCCTAGATCTACTACTACTTTCGAAATAATGACCGGAAAACCGGATGTAGCTAAAATAACGCTCATCCCATAAAAGGGATACACTTGCTGATAAATATAAAAACCTATATCCCCCACAATATTTTGGTATGGGACACGATAAGCAGCACTCAAAATTTTCGTTACCAGTCCAGCAAGTGTAAGGATCATCGCCCCTTGCATGGCTAGATATAAATTGTTTTTCGGGACATTCATTGTCCTACTTTCCCCTCTCAAAATCCAATACTTCTTATTATAGCATAGAAAAAATTGGCACCATAAAGCAAATGTGGAACGCTACCGATCCCTTAGGATAGAAAAAGAGGTGGCACATAGGCCACCTCTTCTTCCTCTTATTGCTCCATTTGCCTTGCTAAGAATCCCGCTGCAGTTTCGACAGCCTTATGTTCAACTTCACCAATAGATTGTTCTTTAGATAAAATGATGACTGCTCCAATTGGGTCTCCATTCGCAATTATAGGTCCAATTGTATACGATTTAATTTCTTCACTTATTCCTTCGGCTATTTGAGTTTCACCAGCGTCCGCTTTAAGGACTGAACCTCTTTCTTCCATAGCCTTCTCGACAACATCCCCGATATTCTTATTCATATATTCCTTTTTAGAACCACCAGAAACTGCGATGAATGTGTCACGGTCACATATTAATACAGGATGCCCTAGACTATCATAAAGTGCATCTGCATATTCCTTAGAAAAGTCACTTAGCTCGCTTATAGGTGAATATTTCTTTAGGATAACTTCACCATCACGATCCACAAAAATTTCAAGAGGATCTCCCTCACGTATTCGTAACGTTCTACGAATTTCCTTTGGAATAACTACGCGACCTAAATCATCAATACGACGAACAATACCAGTTGCTTTCATCTTATGTTGCCTCACTTTCATCGGATGATTTGAAAAAAGGTGATTGTCATCTTCCTGATTTGTGTTTCCTTTACTTAAACAGGAAAGGTTGCTTATGTAAGACCATTACCTCAGAGTATAGTTTCCCTATTAATAGCAGTTGAGATGCTAAGTTAGAAGTTCACAATCAGACGTGTCTTCTTGTTCACTACTCGCCCTTTTTTCTCGCTCACTACTACCAATAGACCCTTTGAGAAAAAAGCCTTATGTAACAATCACCGTTTGTTAAAAATAGTATCCGTCACATGCGATGTAATATACATCATGAAAGTGTTTTTTTGACAATTTTTGATAAACAACTCACCATCATATCCCATATTCATGCCAATCAAACTATTTTACTGAGATTTCTTCTTTTTTCACTTGAGATAATCCATTCAATAATTCCGTGATGATTGTTAGCCACTGATCTACCGTGTGCCCTTTTGTTGAAATCGTCATTTTTAACCTTGAACCTTCCATACCAAGACCGACTGTACGTTGATATTTATTGCTTAAATCAAATAATTTTTGACCATCGATTTTATTACTTGCTGCTTCCTCTACAAGAATGGAGATTACCTCTTTATCTTGTTTAATCAATTCCACTCTTTCCTGCATAGCAAATACTTTGATCTTTGCAATATGGAAAAGATAGCTCACTTCTATTGGATATTCCCCGAAACGGTCAATCATTTCTTCTTGTAATTCTTCAAGCTCCTGAATACTTGAGATTGACCTAAAGCGTTTATACATATCAATTTTTTGACGATTATCAGTAATATAATCTTGTGGAAGATAAGCATCGACTTGTAGGTCTATCTCCACATCAATTGGCTTTTCCTTCGGCTGATCTGTTTGTCTTTCTTCAATCGCTTCTTTTAGCATTTGAGAATATAAATCAAAACCTACAGAGTCGATAAAGCCATGTTGTTGGGCACCTAGTAAGTTACCTGCACCTCGAATTGATAAGTCTCTCATTGCAATCTTGAAACCTGATCCTAATTCCGTAAATTCTTTAATCGCCTGCAGTCTCTTCTCAGCAACCTCTGTTAACACTTTATCTTTTCGATACGTGAAGTATGCGTACGCCACTCGATTAGAACGACCCACACGTCCTCGTAGCTGATAAAGCTGTGATAAGCCCATTTTATCTGCATCGTTGACGATTAATGTGTTTACGTTAGGGATATCCACTCCTGTTTCAATAATGGTTGTGCTCACAAGAACATCATATTCTCCCTCTAAAAAGCTTAGCATAACAGACTCTAGTTCATTCTCTGTCATCTTTCCATGGGCATACGTTACACGCGCATCAGGTACTAGCATTGAAATTTCTTCTGCTTTCCTCTCAATATCCTCTACACGGTTATACAAGAAGAACACCTGACCTCCACGAGCCATCTCTCTTTCAATAGACTCCCTGACTAGCACACCGTTATATTCAACAACATACGTTTGAACTGGGAAACGATTTTCAGGAGGGGTCTCGATAACGGAAAGGTCCCTAACACCAAGCATAGACATATGCAGTGTTCTTGGAATTGGTGTTGCCGTTAAAGTTAGCACATCTACATTCGCTTTAAGTTGCTTGATTTTTTCCTTATGAGTAACACCAAAGCGTTGTTCTTCATCAATAATAAGAAGACCTAATTCTTTATACTGAATATCCTTAGAAAGTAGCCTATGTGTACCAATGACCATATCTACCGTTCCATTTGCTAAACCTTTGGTCGTTTCATTAATTTCTTTCCTTGTTCTAAAACGACTGAGAAGCCCAACATTAATCGGATAGTCTTGGAATCTTTCACGGACTGTTTCAAAATGCTGCTGAGCAAGAATTGTCGTTGGAACAAGTAAGGCTACCTGCTTACCATCTGCTACTGCTTTAAAAGCTGCACGTATTGCAACCTCTGTCTTCCCATAGCCAACGTCTCCACATAGTAGTCTATCCATTGGACGTAGACGCTCCATATCTTTCTTGATTTCCTGAATAGAACGTATTTGGTCCTCAGTTTCTTGATAAGGGAAAGCTAGTTCAAACTCTTTTTGCATTTCCCCGTCTGGTGAAAACGCATACCCTTCACTTGCTTCTCTCTCTGCATACAGCTTAATTAAATCATCCGCAATGTCTTGAACAGATGATTCAACCTTCTTCTTCACTCTCCGCCAATCATTACCACCCAGTTTATATATTTTCGGCTCCTTACCTTCTGAGCCCACATATTTTTGAACTTGGTCAATTTGTTCTACAGGAACGTATAATTGATCACTACCTTGGTACTTGATATTTAAGTAATCCTTATGTATTCCCTTAATTTCAAGAGTTTCAATTCCTACATACTTTCCGATACCATGATTAACGTGAACAACGTAGTCTCCAACCTCTAACTCTGAATAGCTTTTTATTCTTTCAGCATTAGATAGCTTTTGTCTACGCACCTGTTTTTTTACTCGTTTTTTAAATAGTTCTTCTTCCGTAATGACCGCAAGCTTCTGCATAGGAAGTTCAAATCCTGTTTGGAGATCCCCCTCCAGTATGAGTGTACTTCCACCCCTTATGAAATCCGTTGTTTTCAAGATAGTGGCTTTTATCTCATAATCCTCTAAGACTTGCTCTAATTTCTTCGTACGTTCTTCATTTACACCTAAAAACACAATGGCATATTGAGCTTTTTGCCAACGATCAATTTCTGTTTTTAAGAGGTGCATTTGTCCGTGAAAATTTTGCATTTGCTTACACGACAAATTCAATATATTTTGAGGGCTTGTATGGGGTACATGCCTCAGAAATAAAGATAAATAAATGAGTGGTTGCTTTGACTTTGACATTACTTCCAAATAGGAATGTGAGATTTTTACATCCTTAAGAATTTTTCCTTCTTCCAGTAAATTTGTATACCACTCTGCTTCTTCACGTTCTAGCTGTTCATACGTTTCATGAATTCTACTAATTTCATCTAAGATGATCATTGAATCATCTGACATGTAGTCTAGTAAACTAGCAGGCTGTTCATAGAAGAGCGATGAAAATTTGAAAATATCTTGTGAATATTGGTTCGTCCTTAACTTCTCTAAGTCATACTCAATGTTTTCGACCAGCAACTCTTTTTGTTGGTCATTTTTCATGTTCTTCAAGTTCTTTGCTAGTCCATCTTCCACTGCCTTTATACATCTTACTCTTGATTCTTCATTTAATAGCATTTCAACAGCTGGACCGATCGTGACTGTTTTAAGCATCTCAATTGAACGTTGATTTTCTATGTTAAACGTACGAATAGAATCAATTTCAGTATCAAACAATTCAATCCTTACAGCATTTTCCTCTGTTAAAGGATAAAGGTCAATAATTCCACCACGAACACTAAACTCACCTGGTGCATTTACCATATCAACGCGCTCATATCCTAATGAAACAAATTGGTTCGTATATTCATCAAGCTCTATATCCTGTCCTACAGAAAGAGTGAACTGCTTTTCCTTCCATAATGCTTTAGGTGGCAATAATCTTCTTACACCCGCTACTGGTGCTACAACGATAGAAGGCTGACCTTCAATTAGTTTATTTAAAACCTCTATCCTCTGAGCCTTTAGCTCTGGACTTGCGATAGCAACCTCTGATGCAATAAGGTCATTAACAGGATAAAGATAAACATGATCTTTTAATAAATTCGTTAAATCTTCGTATACCTTCTGGGCTTGAAAAAGATTATGAGTAACAATTAAAATTGATTTTTTCACATCATGGTATAATGCAGAAGTAAATACTGTTCTCGCTGATCCGGATAGACCCGCTACTAACTGCTCCTTAAGACCTTCCTCGATACCTGATACGATTGTCTTAAAATCATCATTATCATAAAAATAGTGCTGCAAACTGTTCAAGCTCAGCCCCCCTCTCAATTTTCTCAACATGATCGTAATTGAATATTTTCTATCCTTTATGACTAAAACATGTAAGCCGCCACTAGCTCATTGAACTGTACGGTGATAGTAAACAGAAAAATGCTTTGGGGAAGACTCCCAAAGCTATTTATTGGATAAAGCGATCGTACTGGTGTAAATCTGGATTTCTATTTAATGCATCTTGGCAATCCTCACAAATTGTCTTTATATGTACATCACCATTTTGTTGATAAGTAATCATTTCTTGTCTTTCCTCATTTGTTAATGATGTAAATCCAAGCTGTTCACTTGAAATAGATTGCTGTTCAAGACTTCCTACTTTTACACCACAATGTCTACAATGATAGTGTAACGCCATTATGTACCTCCTAGAAAAGGTTTGTATAGTGCTAGTATGGACCTTTTCAAAGGGTGGTATACATATGAGGTGTTCTACATATTATTTTAAACTAGACTAGTATAATTACCTTATAAATTCAGATAATATCCATATTTCTTAGTTAAACCCATTCATCACTTGTAAAAATGATTGCGCTATCCATTTTTGACAAGCTTGAGATGATCGATCAATTGCTTCTGTCATTCCTTTTTGATCTTCTTCCGTAAATTGTCCCAGTACATAATCTGTAATCTTCATACCATTATTTGGACGGTCGATTCCTACTTTTATCCGATTAAATTCCTGTGTTCCCAAGTGGTGAATCATAGATTTTATTCCATTATGACCACCTGCACTTCCTTTTGTACGTAATCTAATCTTCCCAACAGGTAAATCAAGATCATCATACACTACAACAAGGTCTTCTTCATTTATCTCATAAAAATCCATTAAAGGGCGGATACATTCACCAGACAAATTCATATAAGTTAGTGGTTTTAATAGGATCACTTTTTCACCAGAAACATGTCCAATTCCATAAATCCCATTAAACTTTTGGCGATCAAGTGGAATAGAAAGCTCATCAGATAGCTTATCAATCACCATAAAACCGACATTATGTCTTGTTTTTTCATATTGCCTACCTGGATTACCTAAACCAACAATGAGTTTCATATAAGAAACCCTCCTAACAACTCTATAACATTAAATTTTTTCATGTAATTTAACAATAGCACAAATAAGAAAAACCTTAAATAAAACTTGTTGTTACATTGTGTCTAATTATGACGTTTCTTTCATTTGAGTATAAAAAACACTTAAAAAATGCCAGCCCTTACAAAGAAAAATGTAGGGCTGACATCTAGTATACTCTATTCCATTTACCTTATTCGTTATGCTCTCTACCTTCTTCATTTTCCGGTGTACCTGGCTCTTGTTCTTCACCACTATCAATTTCTTCTTCTTGCTGAGGTGGTAGAATAGATGCAATAACCTGTTCTTCATCTTGTACAATTGTATAATCTGCGCTACTTGAGAGGTCCTTAACAAGATACGTTTCATTTACACCTAGCTCAGAAATATCAACATCAATTGATTGAGGGATTTTATTTGGCTTTGCACTAATTGTTAGTTCATGAAGAGGCTGCTGTAATACCCCACCATCCTTCACACCTTGCGCTTCACCCGTTAGATGTAACGGAACTTCTACTTCTACATCAGCCTTCATATCAACCACGTGGAAATCTGCATGAACAAGCTCATTTTTAAGTGGATCTGTTTGCATATCATATAGCATAACAGCATGTGATGATCCATTGACATCAAGCGTAATAATTGTATTTTTTCCTTCATCACGTAATGTCTTAATTAGCTCAATACTATCTAAAGCTACAGCTTTACTTTCCGTTGCTTTCCCGTAAATAACAGCAGGAACTTGTCCTGATTCACGTACTTTTCTTCGTGCTGAATTTGTAAATTCAGTTCTCTCAACTGCTTGTAATGTTGTCATCGTTACACCTTCCTAAAACATATTGGTTTCTTGTCTAGTATTTTTCCCATAACTAGATACGACTAAACATCAGATATGAATTTAGTGCCTTAAGGATAACTGAAAGAATTTTATTAGAAGGCCTTTAAGAACTAATAGCCTGCTGAAAATCTATGACGAACAGTGACAATAAAGAGAACGAAAAGAGTGTACAAAAAGACCTATTTTGCTATACAAAATAGGTCTCCTACCTTACGATTCATCATTTGGACTGTCTATGTTTTAATCAAAAAGTAAGCTTACAGATTGCTTTTCGTGAACTCTAATAATTGCTTCACCGATAAGTGGCGCAACAGATAGTTCAACTAGCTTATCAATTCGTTTTTCCTCTGGTAAAAGAATAGAGTTTGTAACAACTAGCTCTTTAATCTTAGAATTTTGAATACGTTCGATTGCAGGACCAGAAAGAACAGGGTGTGTACAGCATGCATATACTTCTTTCGCACCATTTTCTACTAGGGCGTTAGCCGCTAATGTAATAGTACCTGCAGTATCAATGATATCATCGATTAAGATGGCTGTTTTCCCTTCAATATGACCGACAATATTCATTACCTCAGACACATTTGGTCTTGGGCGTCGTTTGTCAATAATCGCAATTGGAGCTTTAAGCTTATCCGCTAATTTACGTGCTCTTGTCACACCACCATGGTCCGGAGAGACAATTACGATATCCTCTAGTTCTTTTCCTAAGAAATACTCACCTAAAATAGGCACACCCATTAAGTGATCAATTGGAATATCAAAGAATCCTTGAATTTGTGGAGCATGTAAATCTAGTGTAATAACACGTGTTGAGCCAGCAGTTTCTAAAAGGTTCGCAACAAGTTTAGCAGTGATTGGTTCCCTTGCTCTTGCCTTACGATCCTGTCTTGCATACCCATAATAAGGAATAACAATATTAATTGTCTTAGCAGAAGCACGCTTCAGCGCATCAATCATAATTAATAATTCCATCAAATGTTCATTTACAGGGCCACTTGTTGATTGAATGATGTAAACATCACAACCACGAATACTTTCTTCGATATTAATTTGTATTTCCCCATCACTAAAGCGAGTAACAGAGCTTTTCCCTAAATCCACTCCCACAACATCAGCAATTTCCTTAGCTAACGCAGGGTTCGAGTTAAGCGTAAATATTTTTAAATTTGAATCTCCATAACGATTAGACATGGTAAAGTGAAAACCTCCATTAGGAATTTTTATTATTTAAACGGTCAGCATAGTTTTCTTTGTTCACTTGCCTTGATCTAGCCACACTTAAAGCTTTTGCAGGTACATCATCCGTCACAGTAGAGCCAGCTGCAACGTATGCACCCTTTCCAACAGTCACAGGAGCGATTAAGTTTGAATTACATCCGATAAAAGCTCCATCCTCAATCTTCGTTAAGAATTTATTTTTCCCATCATAATTTACGGTAATTGAACCACAACCAAGGTTCACATCAGCGCCTACTTCCGCATCGCCAATATAACTTAAATGAGAAGCCTTACTGCCTTTACCCATAGAAGATTTTTTTATTTCAACAAAATTACCGATTTTCACTTCATCACTAATTGTTGAATCTGGTCTAATGTGGGCGAATGGTCCAATTGCTACACTATGTCCTATTTCACTATCATAGGCTACAGATTGACGAATCGTTGTCTCATTCCCAATTCGACAGTTATTAATCTCTGTATTCGGGCCAATGATACATTCTTCGCCAACAGTTGTTTCCCCAAGAATCATTGTTCCAGGGTATATAACTGTGTCTCGACCTATTACAGCATCTAAGGAAATATATGTGTTATCTGGGTCAATAATTGTTACACCATTTCTCATATGCTTCTCGTTCATTCTTAGCTTCATCAATTTCTCTGCCTGTGAGAGAGCAACTCTGTCATTTACACCTAGAGTTTCATCAAATGAAGCTGTTTGATAAGCAGAAACTATTTTCCCCTCTTTTTGAAGGATCTCAATAACATCAGGTAAGTAATATTCCCCTTGCACATTATCATTTGACACATTTGATAATGCTTTGAATAATTCTTCATTGTCAAAACAATATGTTCCTGTATTAATCTCTGTAAGTTTACGCTCAGTTTCAGTCGCATCTTTATGCTCGACAATTTTCTCAACAGACCCCTCAGCATTTCGGACAATACGACCATATCCAGTAGGATCCTCTGCATTAGCTGTTAAAATTGTCGCTTTTGCTTGAGATTCTTGGTGATGAGCTAAGAGAGCTGACATCGTTTCTGACGTAATTAACGGCGTATCTCCACAAACAACAATTGTTGTTCCTTTTTCATTCTCTAAGTAAGAAGCTGCTTGCATGACAGCATGTGCAGTTCCTAACTGTTCACTTTGTAGCGCATATTCTGTAGCATCCCCAAGCTGTGCTTTTACTTTTTCCGCACCATGTCCAACTACTGTAACAGTTTTAGATAGATCTAGCTTAGAAACTTGATTTAACACATGCTGTACCATAGGTTTGCCACAAACAGGATGTAGCACTTTATACAAGGATGATTTCATTCGAGTACCCTGTCCTGCTGCTAAAATCACTGCATACCGATTATCCATTCCAGGCCTCCATATTGTTAGACTTTTCTACTAAGTTTATGTAAAGTACGTTTTTATCCATAGAAAAATATATCTCAAAACGACAACCATTTCAAGACAACAAACAAAAGTACATATTTTTATCATTTTATCATAGTTTTTCTTTTTCGTCTTAGCGTCAGAAGGATTTTAACAGTCAACAGAAAAAAAAGACTTTGCACAGTAATCGCAAAGTCTTTCTTCTTATTATTAGGAAGCTCCTGCTTCTTCAAATTCTACCTCTAGTTCACCTAAACGATGATACTCAGCTAATACAGCATCTTGGATCTTTCCACGTGTATTAGAATTGATAGGGTGTGCAATATCTCTGAATTCACCATCCGGAGTACGCTTACTTGGCATTGCAACAAAGAGACCATTATTGCCGTCAATTACGCGAATATCATGAACAACAAATTCATGATCCAACGTAATAGAAGCAATTGCTCTCATACGTCCTTCGGTATTAACGCGGCGTAATCTTACGTCTGTAACTTCCATTCTGTTCACCACCTTTTCCCCCATATGAAAAACTTAAGTTACTAATTCAACAGCTTTTTAAATATTCCTGCAATAATCCAAAAAAATTTTCAGATTTAGGCAAAATAGTTGACATTTCCCTATTTACTCGATGTTCTGTAAGCTGTTGTCATATTCTTACATCTAAAAGCTGTGTTTTTTTCTTTATAGTACAAAAAAAACGTACCCTCCCTGAGTACGTTTTTTACATAAGTCTTATTTAACTAAAGCTACAACCTCAATTTCTACAAGGGCATCTTTTGGTAGACGAGCCACCTCAACGCAAGAACGTGCAGGCTTGTGAGCATGAAAATATTCACCATATACATGATTAAATGCTCCAAACATCTCCATGTCTTTTAGGAAAACTGTTGCTTTTACAACCGTCTCCAACGAAGCTCCCGCTTCACTTAAAACGGCCTGAAGGTTTTGAAAAACTTGGTGTGTCTGCTCTTCAATCGTCCCATTTATCATCTCACCTTGAGCAGTTAATGGAATTTGCCCTGAGCTATAAAATACATTGTTGACAGTAATACCTTGAGAGTAAGGACCAATTGCTGCTGGTGCTTGATTTGTACTTACGATTTTCATACGAAATCCTCTCCTATCTCTTTATCATATACACGTTGATAATACGTGCCTGGCATTACTTGAATATTACGCTCTCTTACATCTACATTCGCAAGCTTTACAAGAGAAATATATTCATCCACTAATCGTTCCTCGACACCTTCTGTTTCAACAAGGACACCAATACCGGCAACGTTCGCCTTAAATTCTTCAAGCAAACTAATCATTCCGTTAATGGTCCCTCCAGCCTTCATGAAGTCATCAATAATTAAGACATTCGATCCTTCTTGTAAGCTTCTCTTAGCTAGTAACATCGTTTGGATTCTCTTAGAAGAACCAGATACATAGTTAATACTCACTGTTGATCCTTCTGTTACCTTACTGTCTTTCCTAACGATAACAACAGGGACATCTAACTGTGCAGCTACTGCATACGCAAGAGGGATCCCTTTAGTTGCGACAGTCATCACAACATCAATTTTTCGATCACTAAAGACAGTAGCAAATAAACGACCTATCGTATTAACAATAGAAGGATTTCCTAGAATATCTGTTAAATATAAATACCCTCCCGGAAGTAGACGTTCCGGTTTGGCTATTAATTCACACAATTCATTAATAAATTGCTTTGCTTCTTTCTGACCGACCTTAGGGATGAATTTCACCCCGCCTGCAGCACCTGGAACTGTTAAAAGTGTTCCCATACCCTGCTGTTCAAAGGTTTCTTTTATAATCGTTAAATCTTCACTAATTGAAGATTTAGCCGACTGATACCTCTCTGAGAAGTACGTTAACGGGACCAAAGAATGTGGGTGATGAAGCAAGTAGTAAGTCATATCAACAAGACGACCACTTCGACGAAATTTCATAAATTGGACCTCCAAAATCCGAATATTAATAATGTAAATATATCTTAATATCCGTATTTAATCAAGGCTGTTTACATCACCCAACATACGTACAGCAAAAACCTGATCACAAAAACCTCTCAGCCCGTTATAGACTCTAGGTAATCGTGATTCATATTGGACAAGACCGAAAACTGTCGGACCACTGCCACTCATTAAGACGGCATCTGCTCCAAATCTTTTCATTTGTTCTTTAATGATCGAAACCTCCGGATGCATATGTAACGTAACGCTTTCCAGAACATTCCCCATGAGGTGACATATTTGATGATAATCACCATGATGAAGAGCCTTTACCATTCCATCAACATCAGGATGTTTTAGTGAATGGATCTTTAAGTTTTTATATACATCCGCTGTCGAAACACCAATTGTAGGTTTCGCAAGAACAACCCAGCAATGAGGCGGTGGATCAATATGTTGGATAATCTCTCCTCGACCAGTTGCCAAAGCCGTACCACCATACACACAGAATGACACATCCGAACCAATTTCCGCACCGATTTTAGCTAGCTCGTCCATTGATAAGCCTAAATTCCATAGTCGATTCAAGCCTCGTAAGGTAGCAGCTGCGTCGCTACTTCCTCCAGCCAAACCAGCAGCTACTGGAATTGTTTTTGTAATAGAGATAGAAATACCTTTTTTCACCTGAAAACGATCTTTTAATAATTTTGCTGCTTGATAAGCCAAATTACGTTGATCATCCGGGACAAAACGGTTATGCGACACGATTCTAATCTCATCTTTCGATAACTCAATTAATTCAACCCGATCAGCTAAATCAATAGTAGTCATAATCATTTTCACTTCATGAAACCCATCTTGTCGTTTATGGAGAACATCTAACGACAAATTTATCTTAGCTGGTGCTTTTTCCAAAACACGCATACCCTCACCTACTTAAACGATCTAAAATTGTATCAACATTGTACCACAAAAGCAGGTTTTATATAGCTTTTTTCGACTATTACTCTGTTTATTATTCCCTTTTTTGACGAATTAGGTACTTCTTTTTCATCTACTTCTTGTCCCAACAGAAACGTAACCGTGTTTTTCAGCCTTCACCAACACTAATTCCCTGCCCTTTTAGGTGGTGAATCGTCTCCTTACCAGTAATTACGACATCACACGTCATGCTTCTCTAGGATAATACTAATACTAGTGATAGACATACTATTCAAAAAGGGCTGACTATAGCCACCCTCTTATAAGTGATGTAGTCAGCCCTTCATCTATTTAGTCATTGGTATTCTTTGAGAGTTGCAATTCTGCCAACTCAATAGCACGTTTTACCATATTACCGGCATCTCGTGACTTAATTGCACCCCAACCTTCGTTTTTAACCGTTTCATAAAATCCTAAATCCTTTGCGAGCTCATACTTAAAGTTTTCAGACATCACTCCTCGACGTCTACCCATCAAGAACACTCCCCTTCAAAAGGATGTTATCGGAATTTACAAATGAATTGAGGCATTACTAGTATGAAGAAAATAGAGGGTATTTATGTATGTTCATCACATTCTAGTTAGAAAAATGCTGGAAACATTCCCTTTTTAAACTTAGACATAAAGCTAAAAAACATATAAAAAAACAGTAAACAATGAGCTTGTCTACTGTCCACTAACTGCAAATGAACCTGTTGTGTCTTCAAAAAATGTTAATTGAACTGTTTCAGTTAACACATCAGCATAGCTGTAAGATACACGTTCGAATGAATTTTCATCTTGATCAAGCTCAATAACAAAGACAGATGGATAGGTTTCTGCAAGCACACCACAGCGTTCTATCGTTTTTCTACGACCACCGTTAGCTCTAAGAGTTAGTCGTCTGCCAAGATTACCGTCCAAGGATTTTTTAATATCCGTTAGAGTTTTTCCCATTGCATCCACCTCACTAATCTCATTATACAACAAACCGAGTATGTAAGTCAAATAAAATTTACATTATATCAGTTATTTTTCCTTACTGTCAATATAATATTTTCAACATTTTTCTCACAGCTGCCTTTATAGTTTGAACAACCTGAAGTGATTTTATGTGAAAAAATGAATGTTTTTTTATTATTTATGAGAAACGTTCCTGATTTTCAGTTAAATCGCTTGGTTATTACTTGTTTTCGCTAATATTTCACTAAAATTACTGACTTACTTACTTAAGAATATACATTTTAAAAAAATGAAGATGAGAAGTAAAAACTCGTTTTTTGTTGATTTTTCTCTGGGTTTAACTACTAATTTATCTTCATGATCCTGCCCTTAACAAAAATTCTAATGAAGTGGGGCTCTCGCTCATTACATGCCTTTGCTTTCGGGGTCAGTCTTAAAAATTCTCCTCGGTCTACTCACAGACTCGCTCTTTAACACGCTTCTCCCTAGTCTAGCTCAGAAGCCTAAGCCCTAAGCCACATTCTTCATTGGAAGACAAAGATCGACTTATGCTTATGAAGCTGACCAGACGTTTTTGCTTGCTAAGCAGGAGTCCCCTGTCCACTACTCCAATTAACAAGGCCCAAAACAAAAAAGAGGCTGGGACAAAACAAAGAGCCAGGCACCATCCGATACAATCTATTGTGTGCACTAGATAAATCAGTGCGTACATATAGTCGTTACGATAAGGTGCCAGGCACTTCTGTCCCAGCCTCCATTATTTATTGTGAAGGAGTTTTACGGTAAGGCATTCCTGTTCTAAGGACTCCTTTTGTTTCTACACCACCGAGCCCCTTCTCTCTCGTAAGTGTATTTCTTAAAACGTCCCATACATTAATCCGTTCAACGAATGGGGTAAAGCTAATTTTTGCCACGATATACACAGGATCAAGAGCATGTATGTTGACTCTTGAAGGAGAACTTGCGAAATTAGCACCGGCTCGTATTAGTGATTCAAAATGCGATTGGCAAGCCCCTGCAAATATCACAAGCTGATCTAAATGGGGTACCTTAGCACGAGCATTTCGCACCGTTTGGACGAAATGCTTTGAATGGCGATACGCATTTAGATCCTCCACATTCCCCTTATGCTTTGAGTAGGCATCATGTCCTGTTACAACTAGAATATCCGGTCGATATTTCCCAAGGAGGTCTCCTATCTTCTCCGGCATCTCCTTCTCACTCAAATGAACACCATTTACAGGCACACCGATTTTCTCATACAAGCTAAGGCATTTCTGTAAGTAGAGCGGATCCCCATCCACGTGTAGCACTCGACCAGGAAGATGGAAAAACTCTTCATTATGAGTATAACTTGACGTCGCGGTATATTCTTGCTTCTCCCTTAATAGCTGGTAATCCTGTCTAAAGAGAAAATAGGATTGATCAATGATCACTTGTTCTTTTTGCTTACGACTATTTCTCTCTATTTCATCAACAACCACTAAATCATCACAAAAAGCATCTGCAATTAGCCGCACTTCATCTCCATATAATACCGCTACTTTTTCCCCTGTAGCAGTTGACTTAACATCAATCACCCTGAACAATAAATCCAATTGGTAAGATTTTCTTCCTACTACATCTCCAACCTTCACTTGCATACCTATCACTCCATTGAATGATTCACTTTAAATGAGACCTACCTGACAATATTCATCATATAAAAGGCTTTTTTCGTAAACTTCATTGCTATTCACTAAAGATTAGCAGTAAAGAAAGGTGGGAATTTCGTCCGTTTCTTCCTAAGACGGAGGGTTAGCCTCCTTAGCTTATCCGCTTGAAGGTGAGGCTATCGCCTTATGACGAAGGTCAACTTAAATGAGCCTTATATTTAACATAGATGTGAAGCATTCCAATTCCTTTCATTTTACGAAGATCACTTAGAAAAAGGACCCTTTTCTAGCCTATGTGCTGTACACAAAAAGGTGAATATAAAGCAAGTCATAGAATGTGAAGGAAGTCACTCATCGTCTATTCGAGTCTCCATTGTTACAAAGGACTAGATAAAGAAATAAATTAGCCCCTTTTCACTTCATTTTGACCGACCAAAATACGATCGCAAACTTCCGAACAGATTATTATGACTAGTGTCGCTCTAACGCTCCTCGCTTTTTTTAGCCTGTCGATGGCAAACCTTTACCCTATATTTTAGAGCTAAAAAAAGCTCAGCTTATCCCCCATGAACAATGAATAGATAAGCTGAGCTACTGGTGACTATTTAGTTAGAGTATTACTTAATAAGGCAAACTCTTCAATTGAAAGAGTTTCCCCTCTACGCTTCCCGTCAATTTTTATCTCTGCAAGTGTTTCTTCAATAAAGGCTTTTCTTTCCTTTCCATTAGGAAGGAAATGTACTAAATTGTTTAATAAGGTTTTTCTACGCTGTGCAAAACTAGCTCGTACAATTTGGAAGAAGAAGTCCTCATTATCTACTTCTACCTGTGGTTTTTCACGAACTAATAAACGAATAATGGCCGAATCAACATTTGGTTGAGGAACAAAAACCGTTTTCGGAACAGTCATTACTGTTTTCGCTTCTGTATAATATTGAACAGCAATGGATAATGAGCCATAATCCTTTGATGAAGGACTAGCAGCAATACGGTCTGCTACCTCTTTTTGTAGCATTACAACAATACCTTTAAGAGGAATTTTTTCTTCTAAAAGCTTCATGATAATCGGTGTTGTTACATAATAAGGTAGATTTGCAACGACCATAATTTCTTTACAATCGTGAAAATTCTCTTCAATCGCCGTTTTTAAATCCGCTTCAAGAACATCTTGATGTATAACTTTCACATTTGGATAAGGACTTAACGTTTCATTTAGGATTGGTAATAACCTTTGGTCGATTTCAAAGGCAACAACCTTTTTTGCTCTTCTAGCTAACTGCTCTGTTAGTGCTCCAATACCTGGTCCTATCTCAATAACTCCTGTCTCTTCTGTTACCTCTGCGTGATCTACTATCCTTGTAAGCACATTAGGCTCTATTAGAAAGTTCTGCCCAAGACTTTTCTTAAACGAAAACCCATACTTTTCTAAGATTGCTTTTGTACGTATTGGTGTTGCAATATCCTTCATCATTCTATGTTGCCTCCTGTTTCAATCTCGTTTATAGCTTGTAGAAAAGCTTCCCTACTAATTTGGAACATTTGCAAACGTTTCTGCAGCTGTTTCCCATTCGTGTAACCAATCTTTAATAAAAGACCTAGCCTTTCTCTTCGTTCCTTCGACTGACTACCGCCTATTAAACCAGCATAGATTAAATCTTCAAATGTAATATCACTTTTATATTCTTCCATTTCTTCTTGAACGGATTGAAGTGCTTGACGAATATCATCAGGAGAAGCGTGTTCTACCCCGATCCCTCTTCCCCTTTTGGGCCTCGCTGCTTCTTTCGATAAAAAAGCATGCTTACACCCTGGAATCTTTTCAGCTATCGTCTTCCTTATTTTCTCACCAGGAAAATCTGGATCTGTAAATAAAATAACTCCTCTTGTTTGTTGAGCTAGCTTTATTTGTTCAAGAACAACCTCACCAATTGATGAACCGTTCGTTTCAATTGTATCAGCAGACACTGCTCGCTTAATAGCTGTTGTGTCATCCTTTCCTTCTACAACAATAATTTCTTTGATTTTCATTTTTTCCTCCAAATACTGAAACTTTTCAATGAAACTCTCCGTCTATACTAATAACTAAGGAAGAAACATCATTTAATCGTAATATCTAATAGTATATACTTTGTTAATTCTTTAAAAAAGCTTCTGCACTAATTCTTTAGATTATGAATGGCTCTAAGTGATTTAGACACCCGCTCACTCTTAAGATAAATAAGGTCTAGTGAAACACTCACATCGTAAACACCTTTTGTATAGTATAAAAAAACAGAGGATATAAGCACCCTCTGTTTCACAATCTATTTTAATATTTTAATCTTTACTTTTTTCGAACCCCATCGATAGGCAGCTGATTTTGAAGAGAAAAAGACATCAATCTTATTCCCCTTGATTGCAGAACCCGTATCTGCTGCAACTGCATATCCATAGCCCTCGACATGCACCTTAGTTCCTAGCGGTATGACACTAGGATCTACTGCAATGACTTTCGCATTTGGATTAGCCCTTAAGTTTAAACCTGTAGCTGTATTACCTGAACATCCATTACAATTGGCTGTATAGGCAGTAGAGCTTACATAAAACTCATTCGAAACTGAATCATTCCCGCGAGAGACTGTCGTCGTATTGGTACTAGCTTGCTGAACAACCTTTGTACCTAAAGCAACAACACGATCCTTGCTTTCTGCAACGGTTTCCGTCTTCACGAGTTTTCTAGAAACTTCTTTACCGTTTTCTAGTACAACTTCATAATGCTTTTTCTGTTTTCCTTCTTTACCTGATTCAATTACTTCCTGCTTGCCTTTTTCAATGTTCTTGTCTTCCTTTTCAATCACATCAAAAGCAATCGGCTCTTCCACTACATCGGTGACTTTTTCTATTCGGGTTACCGTAACCTTGCTTTTTCCATCTAATGCGTCAGTTAAAGCTGGTTCAACTTTATCAAGTTCATTCACTTTAATATTTTGTTCTTTCAAAAAGTCAGCGACAGTAGTCGAAGTAGTCCATACATTTTGTTTTTCTTCGCCAACATTTAGAGCAACTTCAAATGCTTTATCAATGGTTAAAGATACCTCTTTTTGAATAGTTGTATCTAATGCTGGATTTATCTTATCGTGCTCTGTAACCTCTAAATCTTCTTGTTCAATTAATTCCTTTACTGTATCTGCTGTTGTCCAGATTGTCCTTCGTTCTCCACCTACCGCAACCTTAATTGGTATTGCAGCTTCATAGACAATAGTCATATCGTCTTGAATCTTCTCATCTTTTGAAGGTGATAATTCATCTTCTTCCCTAACAGTTACATCTCTTTCTGTTAATAAGTCATTTACTGTATCTGCATGAGTGCGAATTTTTTCTTCTTTACCATCAATTGTTAAGGAAACAGTATCCTTCGTTGCTTCATAAGCACCATAGGCTGTTCCTGAACCTATTACTAGTAAACTAGTAGCGGAAAGGACAATTTTGTTCTTTTTAACCTTTTCGGAAAACAGCTTTTTCATATTTTTAATAAAAATGAAAAACGCCTCCTTCTTCCTCGTGGATTATATAGAGTATCTTTCATCTTGTCAACCCTCTTGACGTTGTCTCATTTTTCCAACGTACTCACTATTATGCTTAATTACATGTCAAAAGGGAAGCAAGAGTTCTCGACAAAGATATCCTATGAAAAAGAAGAGACATGTAGAACTTTTTGATTTTCCTCATTAACTGGACAAGCTCTTCCATAACTCGACAACGTTCGTTATCGAGTTATGCCGAAAACCTTATTTGCATTGTCGGATGTTTTTTCCGCAATTTCCTCAAAACTCATTCCTCTTAGCTCTGCAATCTGTTCAGCCACATATTTCACGTAGCTAGGTTCGTTCCGTTTCCCCCTATATGGATGAGGTGTTAGGTATGGACAATCTGTTTCAATTAATAGCCTGTCTAATGGTATTTCCTTCGCTACCTCTTTAGGTTTTTTAGCATTTTTAAATGTTACTGGACCTCCGAAGGATAGATAGAAGTTCATATCCATGCATTGCTTAGCAACTTCAATACTGCCAGTAAAGCAATGCATAATCCCACCGACCTCACTTGCCCCTTCATCTTTAAGAATTGCGACAACATCCTCGGTTGCATCTCGATTATGAATGATTATTGGGAGCTTTACCTCTTTAGCTAATTGTATTTGCTTACGAAAAACCTCTTTTTGAATTTCTTTTGGTGATTTATCCCAATAATAGTCTAAGCCCATCTCTCCTATCGCTACTACCTTTGGATGTGAAGCAAGTTCTTTTATCCAATTCAAATCCTCATCCGTCATATCAATCGCATCAACAGGATGCCATCCAACAGCTGCATAAATCATGTCATACTCTTCAGTAAGCTCCATTGCTCGCGTAATCGTTTCACGATCAAATCCTACCACAACAATTCTGGTTACCTTTTCAGCAATAGCACGATTTATTACTTCTTGTAAATCCTCGTTGTATTGAATTGCATTTAAATGTGCATGAGTATCAAAAAGCATCTTTTCATCTCTTCCCTTCAATTGTATTCGACAATAGAAAAAGGTGTTCTACAAAATGTTACACGTGGAACACCTAATTTTCTCCTTTTTCTGATAGTAAACACCGTCTAGTAACCAAAAGTAATACTTCTGTACATAGGAAAGTAAAATACATTCTTAGTATTCATTTAAAAAATGAGAGTGCCTCACTAGTCAAAAAACAGACTACTAAAAGCACTCCTTATGAACATATTATTTCACTTTTGAACCATTAGGTAAGCTAGGATCTACTGTTGCCACAGATAAGACATCATCATTGGAGCCTGCCAAAATCATTCCTTGTGATAATTCTCCACGTAATTTAACTGGCTTCAAATTCACGATACAAATAACCTTCTTACCAATAAGATCCTCTGGCTTATAATGCTTAGCAATACCTGAAACAACCTGCCTCTTTTCATAGCCTAAATCTAATTGAAGCTTTAATAAGCGATCAGCTTTTTTAACAGGCTCTGCATGAATAACTTCGGCAACCCTTAAATCAACTTTCATAAAATCATCAAGTGTAATTTCTTCAGTGATTTCAGGGGCTTGTTGCTCCTGTTTCTTTTCTTCTTTTTGCGTAGGTTCAGAACCTTTCATTTGCTCTTTAATATATTCAACCTCTTCTTTTACTTCTAAACGTGGGAAGATTGGTGCTTGTTTATTTACCTTTGAAGCTGTAATCTTACCAAACGAAATGATACTATCCCAGTTTTTTAGATTTTCATCTTCTACACCAAGCTGTTCAAAAATTTTCACTGGTGTTTGAGTTAAGAATGGCTTTAACAGCACACCTGTAATTCTCAATGATTCTGCTAAATGAACCATAACTGAAGCTAGTTGATCTCGCTTTTCTTCGTCCTTTGCCAGTACCCACGGCTGTGTTTCATCAATATATTTATTTGTTCGACTAATGAATTGCCATAACGAAGCTAATGCTATCGAGAACTCCATATTTTCCATCGCTTCCTCATATTTTGCAATGGTATCTTTAGCAAATAATTCAAGAGTTTCATCCAATTCTGTTTGCTGCCCCTGATAACTTGGCACTGCACCATCAAAATACTTATCAATCATTGCAACCGTTCTATTTAACAAATTACCTAAATCATTAGCTAAATCATAGTTAACACGATCAATAAAGCCTTCTGGAGTAAATACACCATCTGAACCAAAAGGAACCTCTCTAAGAAGATAATAACGAAGGGCATCTAAACCATACTTATCAATTAATGTAACAGGATCCACAACGTTTCCTTTTGACTTAGACATTTTTCCATCCTTCATTAATAACCAACCGTGTGCAAAAACCTTCTTCGGAAGTGGTAAATCTAATGCCATTAACATGATTGGCCAATAGATTGTGTGGAAACGGACAATCTCCTTTCCTACAATATGTACATTTGCTGGCCAATACTTTTTATATTTCTCATCCTCATTTGTTCCATATCCAAGCGCTGTAATATAATTTGATAATGCATCAATCCATACATAGATCACGTGCTTTGGATCTCCAGGAACCTTCACACCCCAGTCAAAGGTTGTTCTTGATACAGCCAAATCTTCAAGTCCCGGCTTTATAAAGTTGTTAATCATTTCATTTTTACGAGATTCAGGTTGAATGAATTCAGGGTTCTCCTCATAAAACGCAAGCAATCGATCTGCGTATTTTCCCATTTTAAAGAAATATGATTCTTCTTTAACTAGTTCAACTGGATGACCACTATCTGGGCTTTTACCACCAACAATTTTACCATCCTCTTTAATCGGATCAACAAGCTGAAGTTCTGTGTAGTATGTTTCATCAGGCACAGAATACCAGCCTTCATATTCATCTAAATAAATATCACCTTGTTCAACAAGCTGGGAGAAGATTTTCTCTACTACTTCTTTGTGGCGAGTCTCTGTGGTACGGATAAAATCGTCATATGATATATCCATTTTGCTCCAAAGCTCTTTAATTCCATCAACAATTCCATCAACATATTGTTGTGGTGTAACATTTGTTTCTTCCGCTTTACGTTGAATTTTCTGACCATGCTCATCAGTACCAGTTAAGTACATCACATCATAGCCCCTCATGCGTTTATAGCGAGCCATTGCATCTCCTGCAACAGTAGTATAAGCATGTCCAATATGCAGTTTTCCACTTGGGTAATAGATTGGTGTAGTAATATAAAATGTTTTTTGATTAGTTTCCATTATGAACCTCCAACAGACTAATGTACTCTTTATTTTTAGTAAATGATCTATGTAATACTATACTATGGCTCTTTCTTAAGGCGTTTTCACAAACTTTATTGCTATCGAATTAGTTAATTATTCTAAGTAACTTCACTTGTAAGCAAAAGAAGAAAAGAGCTACTCTCTTAATTTAGAGAGAAAAACCTTATCCACGTCAGAAAATTTCAATTCGGATTTTTCTAAAAGGATTTATACGAAAATCGCCAACATACAGATTATTTGGCTTTCTCTTACAAGAATATCACTTTTTTAACTGAGGAACAAAAGCTTAGAACGTCTAGAATAAAGCGTGTATGAACTTGGCTAGATATGACCATTTATGATGTAAGTCATCCTTCTATCCTGTTCGATTAAAAAACGCTCTCGCCTAGAGGACGAGAGCGAGCATTTAGTAGCCATATAAATTTTAAAAAAACCAGAAAAAAGTGGATAAATACCCTTGTTCTTACTATATCATCTTAGCCTTCAATATCAAGAATATATACATAAGTTTTTTAATTTCTCTAATTCGACATTCATTCGACAAATATATTAGCGGATTTTGTCGAATAATCTTTTGTGAGTGTCGAATTCATCATTCTTTATTTTAGAAAAGAAGTATATAATTTACATATATAAAGTTCCACATTAAGGTTTCATTTCCTAATTTTGTGGGTATGTAGTAGGAAAAACCCCATGATAGTACGGTTTTTTAATCTTCACTAATTTTTTACATGGAAATTGATTAAAAATGATTGACGTAAAATGGAAACACTGATTTGCTTAAAAAGCAAATCAGTTTTTGTCGAATATTGACGAAGTTATCCAAAATATAGATATGTTAAAATCGAGAGGAGATATTTATTATGAAATCTACAGGTATTGTACGTAAAGTTGATGAATTAGGACGCGTGGTTATTCCAATCGAATTACGCCGCACATTAGGTATTGCTGAAAAGGACGCTTTAGAAATTTATGTTGATGATGACAAAATCATCTTAAAGAAATACAAGCCTAACATGACTTGCCAAGTAACTGGTGAAGTATCTGATGACAACCTTGCTTTAGCAAACGGTAAGTTAGTATTAAGCCGCGAAGGCGCTGAGCAAATTCTTGCTGAAATTAAAAACCAATTAGTAGAAAAATAAGAAATAAAAAAAAGGGATCAACTTGATCCCTTTTTTACTTTGAATACAAAGTAAAGATAATGACAACATTGCATGAGAACATTTAATTTATATGATAAGCTTGATACACGTCTCGCTTTGGGATATTTCTTTCCTTTGCAACTTGTTTTACGGCTTCCTTAGAGGAGACCCCTTTCTCAATATAATGATTCACATGCTCATTTAAATTGAAGGAACCCCACCACTTTTCTTCATCTTCCACACCGTTTTCATGGCTTCCTTCAAGAATAAGACAAAATTCTCCTCTTATTTCATTTTGTTCTGACCACTCTAACGCTTCAGAGACCGATCCACGAATGAATTCCTCAAATTTCTTTGTTAATTCTCTAGATAAACAAATTTCCCGATTACCCACTACTTCAAGAATAGCCTTTAATGTTTCCTTAAGTCTATGTGGTGATTCATACAAGATAATCGTTTCATTTCTTTTGGATAATGCTTCTAACTGCTCTTTTTTATCCTTCTTTTGACGATCAAGAAATCCGAAAAAATAAAAAGGTTGAGGTGTAATTCCAGAAGCGATTAATGCTGTTAGGGCTGCGTTTGCTCCAGGTAATGGAATTACATGGCCCCCAACTTTAAGCACTTGCTTTACTAATTCACTACCTGGATCAGAAATGGTTGGCATACCAGCATCACTAATTAAGGCAATTTTTTTCTTTTGCTGAATATATTCCACAACTCGATTCCCGCTAGAACCTTTGTTATGCTCGTGATAGCTAAAAATAGGGGTATCAATCTCAAAATGATTACATAATTTCTTTGATTGTCTTGTATCTTCTGCTGCAATCATATCTACTTCCTTTAATATATTGATTGCACGGAACGTCATATCCTCCAAATTACCAATTGGAGTTGGTACTAAATATAAACAGCCTATCTCTTCACTAGATCCTATAAAACTTTTTTGTTGTGTTAACACATGCCTTCACCTCTCTTAATATATTGTTCTTTTTTAGCTCTAGAAAATCGTTTAAACTCAATTTCTTTACGCAATGCATCACCTTTAGTAGGAAGCTTTTCAACATACACAAGTGATACAGGTGTTCTACCACGCGTATACTTTGCTCCTTTTCCTTCATTATGCTTTTGAATTCTGCTATGTACATTCACCGTATAGCCTGCATAATAACTCCCATCGCTACATTCCACTACATAAAAGAAGTGACCATTTTCATTTAACTGTATCTTATCCACTGTCCCTGTCTCCATACAAAATCGTTCTAATCTCCGGGCTATATTCATTTTCTTCATTATAGACATAAATAGGTGACAGCATTTTCAAATCAGCTTTTCCTCCCTTAATTCCTTCTATTAAAAGAGTATTCGCTTCCTTCCCTAGTTTAGGATGAACAAATTGCACCCGCTTTGGTTCAATTCCATACTTCCTCATTAATGTGACTATATCAACGAATCGACCTGGTCGATGAACGAGCGATACTTTCCCTCCATGTTTCACTAATTCACTACAAGCTAAAATCACCTCTTCTAATGAACATAGGATCTCATGTCTCGCTATCGCAAAATGCTCATTTACATTCTGTTTATCCTTTACTGGTGTTGTAAAATAAGGTGGATTGCACGTTACCACATCAAATTTGTCATTTCCAAATCTTTTGGGCATATCCTTCAAATCCCCATGTATAAGCTCAATTTGTTCTTCTAAATGATTATATTGCACACTTCTTTTAGCCATATCATATAGTCTTTCCTGAATCTCAACACCTGTAATCTTCACATGTGTCCTTGTGCTCAGGATCAAAGGTACGATTCCATTACCGGTACATAAATCTATAACCTTCCCTTTTCTGATAGGCATATAAGCAAATCTTGAAAGTAGAACAGCATCAAGTGAAAAAGAAAAGACCGTTGGGCTCTGAATAATCCTTAAGTCTTCAGCCAATAAGTAGTCTAATCGTTCATCACCGTATAATTGGACCATCTCTCATTACTCCTTCAAGTTGTTTAACCGTTTTTATCTATGTTGATTCCCATTTATCCATGGGAGTCTATATGAGTTGATCAGACTCTTTTCTTACCTTTTGTTGCTATATAATATGTATCTCACATCAAGATTTCCGATAAGAAACCAAAGCGCAAGGCGTCCCCCTAACTGCGAGAAGATACTATTCCTATAATAAAGTATCTCTAAGTGAGAAAGCTGGCTCTTGAGCTTTTATCAAAGAGCTTAAAATCTACAGCTATTTTTTATGTAGTGGTACTCTTTCCATCTTCATCTAAAAAAAACTGACACATGAAAAATGTATAATCCCTCAAATTATTCAGAAGAGGGATTAACAGCATGAGTCAGTCTTCTTATTTCTTATTTAAGAAAGATAAGCAAAATAAGCAATCTCCATCCTTACGAATACTTCCGTAATGCAAGTTGCAAATATGGAAACCTTCTTGATACAGTCTAGCTAAGTTGTCATACCCTTCACCTATGTCAACCTGCTTTTGAATATTTTGCTTTTTTTCTTTCGTTTTTGTTTTCTTTGTTTTTGACGATTGATTTTTACTTGTAATCGTTGAATCAAGTCGTCGGCGTAAGTTATCATTTTCGATCTGTAAATGATGATTCTCTTCAATAAGCTCTCCTAGATGTTGCTTTAACTCACCCAACTGAGTATACAAAGATCCTATTTGTTCTTCCATGCTACTGACCGATTCAAATATTTCTTTTTTATCCACTTGTTCCACCTCATTAATCTGTGGATTGCATTGGAACTACGTCTTCTTTCTGCAATTCATCCCAAGTGTACTCTACCACGCGTTCTTGTTCAACTAGATTTATTTGAATAACTTGTTCTAAGATATTTAAGCCAACTACCTTACCTAAGCCATTAGGTGTAGCAATCATTTCCCCTAAATCAGGTAGCTTTTCCTTCGCAGATTCATACTCGTCATTTTCATATTTCAAACAACACATAAGTCTACCACATAAGCCTGAAATTTTAGTAGGGTTTAGTGAAAGATTTTGATCCTTTGCCATTTTAATTGAAACTGGCTCAAAATCACCTAGAAAAGTTGAACAGCAGAGCATACGTCCACAAGGACCTATCCCACCTAACATCTTAGCTTCATCACGAACTCCAATTTGTCGAAGCTCTATTCGTGTTTTGAAAATAGCTGCCAAATCTTTTACTAGCTCTCTAAAATCTACACGCCCGTCTGCCGTAAAATAGAAAATAACTTTGTTACGATCAAAGGTATATTCAACATCTACTAGCTTCATATCTAGTCCATGCTCTGTCACTTTCTTTTGACAAACAAGATACGCTTCTGTTGCAGCATCTTGATTCTCCTTAACCATAAGTCGATCTTTTTCATCAGCAATTCGTATTACTTTTTTCAAAGGAAGAACAACGTCGTTTTCCTCTACTTTTTTATTGTTTAACACGACTTTCCCGAATTCAATTCCGCGGATTGTTTCGACGATGACAAACTCATCGTCATCTATTTGAAAACCATTAGGGTCGAAATAATATATTTTGCCCGCTTTCTTAAAGCGAACGCCTACAACATCATACAATGCTATCCCTCCTGCAATGTTAACACCAATTGCTCCATCAATAATTGTGGATTCACATTGGCATGAAGCCTTCTTTTTGCTTCTAAAATAGAAGTCATTTTATCTGTGACACTTCGTTGAGTCATTTGAAGGGCATGCTGTTTTAGTTGCTGCATCATGTCAGAGTAAATTACTTGCTGTTCATTTCCTAGCTGAATTGTAAGAAGATCCTTATAAAGATATAAGAGCAAGTCTAACCCTGTTTCCTGCTTTTCTTTATCTTGAAAGTGGCTCATCCACTCTGAGTGTATATAAATCGGTGCCTGTCCCTTTCGATTGATTAGCACTTCATATAATTTTATCACTTTCATTCTAGCTTGTGCAAACCAATCATCTCTTGCTAGTCCAAATGCAGCTTCTGTATCATTTGTTACCTGAGCTACAAGGGACGCAATATGCTTAGAAATATCTTGATTCATCACTGCTGCTTCAATTGCTTTAGGCTGTAACGGTTGAAAAGATACTAATTGACAGCGTGATAAAATCGTATTCAGCATTCTATGATACTGTTCTGTTATGAGGATTGCAATGGTGTTCGAGTGTGGCTCTTCTAAGAATTTTAACAAACTGTTTGCTGCGTTTGTCGTCATCTTATCTGCATGAACAAGGATGTAGAGCTTCTTATTTGATTCTACACCTGTTTTTGCGAATTCTTCTTGTAAGGATTGAATTTGAGATTTCTTTATGGAAAGCCCATCAGGCTCAACTACATGTACATCTGGATGATTACCTGAATCGATCCGTTTACAGTTCCGGCACTCTCCACATGGAGAAACTTGTTGAAGATTATCACAAAAGAAGCTTTTTGCCAGAAGAAAGCCTACATCTTTTTTACCTGTACCTTTTTTTCCCTCAAATAAATAAGCGTGGGCTAACCTCTTTTTCTCTATACTATTCGTTAGTAGTTTCGTAATCCGAGGTTGATAAACACGAACATCTTCCCAACTCTTTATCATTTCTATCACTCTTTACGTATATAAGTTAATGAGTAAGCCCTTTACCTCACCGATTTTAGAAAGAATATCAATTGTTGAGCTTTCCTTATGAACAATTTCATCCGTTAATTCTATCAATGATTTGTCAACCTGCTCGATAATTTTTAGGGACCTGCTATTCCCGTTATAGTCCCAACTTCGAGATTGCTTCATATCCATCCCATATTCGACTGCTTCATGGATGAACTTTTTTACAAGAAGTTTGTATTTTGATAGTTCACTAAAATTTCTTGACTTAGAAAGTCGACGTCCTGCATCTTCTATATCAATAAGTAGCTTATTTAATTGATCCATTTGTAACTTATCGCCTTGCTTCGTTAATATACCTTGAAATCCCTTAGACGTTGGTTGCGCAACCTTCTGATCGATACCACGCTTCTCTAAAGTTGAGCGTATATCTTGTCCTACCTTCATGACGCTACCCCCATGATTTAATTGAGCTCTTTTCTTAAGCATACTTTTTTAGCCATATAGTCATCATCACACGTTTCACCTAGGAAGCAAGAAAGAAAAGAACTCATCTCCCTAGATAGAGAGAAAAACCTTGACCCAGGGGAAAAATCCGACACTTGGAATTTTTCAATACAGGCAACATTTTATGCGAAAACCGTCTTTTATTAAAATTGATGAAACTGTTCTACCGGCAAGACAAACACTGTTGCCCCACCAACTTCAACTTCAACCGGATAAGGAATAAAAGAGTCTGCATTCCCACCCATAGGTGAGACAGGTGCAACTAATTGATCTCTTGACTTACAATTATCTTTTATAATTTGTAATGCTTTATCAACTCTTATATCTTCTGTACCTATCATAAAGGTTGTATTCCCAGATTTTAAAAATCCACCAGAACTAGACAGCTTCGTCACACGAAAATTATGATCTGTAAGTGCATTCAATAATTTATTACTATCCTGATCCTGTACAACAACAATCACTAATTTCATAATATAGCCTCCTTATATTGTAACATGTTCATGTCACTGTATCATTGCAACTTTTATGGTAATTTAATGGTATGAATAATTAGTTCGAAAGATACTTCTTTAAAATTCCTTTTACATCATTAACCACTTCATCAATTGCCCGATCTGCTTGAACAACTGCTATTCGATTTGAAAAACGTTGTAGAACAATTTCATACCCTTCTTGTACCCTTTTATGGAACGTTAAATCCTCTAAATCAAGACGATTCTTTTCTCTTTCATCGCTTGCTGCAATTCTCTTTAATCCTATTTCAGGATCTATTTCAAAGTAAATTGTTAGATCAGGCATCATCTCATCAATGGCAAATTGGTTAATTGATAAAACCTCATCTATCCCTAACCCTCTTGCATATCCTTGATAAGCTAAAGAGCTATCAATGAATCGATCGCAAAATACATGTTTCCCTTCTCGTATAGAGGGCATCACCTTCTCCACTAAATGCTGCCTTCTCGCAGCTGCATACAAGAGTGCTTCCGTTCTTGAGTCCATCTCTGTATGTTCCTTATCTAGTATTACACTCCTAATTTTCTCAGAAATGATAATACCCCCAGGCTCCCTCGTAAACATCGGTGCCATGTTTAGCATTTCTTTATCTCTCATTAGATGCTCTAACACAGTTGTTTTGCCAGCACCCTCAGGTCCTTCAAATGTAATAAATTTACCTTTCAACACTACTCACCTATTTCTCCAAAATTGTTATCTTACCTTTTTTCAATTGATTGTCACCTTGAATATTTACTCCCAACCTAATCATATCCTTAAGTTGTTCAATTGCTTCTCCAGTTATTTTCTCACCTTTTACAAGAAACGGTATGCCCGGTGGATAAGGCACGATGAAATCGTAAGAAAAAGCGCCTATAGCTTCATCTAAAGGTACGACCCTCTTCTTGCAGGTTTGAAAAAATGTATAGGCATGCTCTAACTGATGTATTTTTTTCTCATCTTCTGATTTTACATAATGTAGCTTCTGAATAAATTTATTAGCATTTTGATGAGCTCCTGTTTTTAAATGAGCTAATCCTTCATTCTCTTTATGAAGGGGAAGAACTAACAAAACATTAATAGGATCAGCAAGCTCAACAAATACATTTCGTTCCTCCAACCAAGATTGGAGCTCATAGCCTGACCTACCATCAGTCGCTCTTAATGTCAGCTTAAGAGGATCTCTCCGGACAAATTCATCATTGGAGTATATTAGCTCTATACCTTCTATTTCTTCAATCTCCTTTATTGTTGCTTCAACAGCTTCTAAAATTTGACCACTACTATTATGAACAACAATTTCCTCTAAATAACCTCTTGCTAAATCAAGAGAAGCCATAATAGGATATGATGGACTACTACTTTGCAAGATAGATAAATAGTATTCAACCTTACTTTGGTCGATTATTTCACTATTAAAATGTAAAAATGATCCCATTGTCATAGCAGGCAGTGTTTTATGTGCAGAATGTACAATGATATCAGCACCTATATGAACTGCTGACACAGGAAACTGTTCCCCAGCAATGAAATGTGCACCATGTGCTTCATCTATAAGCACAGGTATTCTTGCTTGATGAGCTTGCTCAATAACAGTTGATAAATCAACCGATAAACCATAATAATTAGGATTCGTTATAATTAACGCTTTTGCATTTGGATAGTCCTCTATCGCCTGTTTAATCGTTTCAAACTCTACATAGCTAGGAACCATTAACTCCTGATCTATTTTCGGATGTAAAAAAACCGGGTGCGCCCCTGCTAATTGAAGTGCATGCATAATTGACTTGTGCGAGTTTCGTTGAACAAGAACAACATCATCGTTCCCACAACAGGCCAAGACCATAGCTAGATTTCCAACTGTCGAACCATTAACCAAGAAGTATGAGCTCCTCACCCCATATAGCTCGGCAGTCAACTGTTGGGCTTGCTCAATAACACCGGATGGATCATGTAGATCATCTAAACCAGTTAACTCGGTTACATCTACTGACAACATCTCCTTATAAAGAGGAATTGCAACCTCACTCAATACCGTTCCATTTTTATGCCCAGGAACATGAAAAGATATAGTATCTCGTCTCTTAAATTCCATTAGAGCTGTAAAAAGAGGTGTTTCCATTAAAACCTCCACGTCCTTTAATCAATCAGCCCAAAAATAAACAACTACATGACTGGGCTTACTTATATCACAATTATAGCAAGACTATTGATAAACAGTATACACATAGCTTGATATATTTCATCCATTCAATAAATAGAAATATATACAGGTTGGAATTTGTTAACAGGGCCATTATCTGAAGCTGTATACTGAAAGAGTTCCTAAAATAAAAAGAGCCAACTTGCAAGTCAGCTCTTTAAGACAATATTCATTCTATATTCAAAATGTTTTCAAACTCTGAACTTAATCTATTCAGGCATTTCTCTAAAACTAAGAATAGAGTGGCGGATTCTTCACCCTTCTTAATTTGTTTAAATAAAACTGATACTTCTCATCTGCTGTATCCGTATTTTTTATATCATTTTCACATTCCACACATATAAAACTCGTATATAAATGAATCCCTGTTGCCTTCTTTTTATCACAAATAATACAAGTTTCCCCAGTTAGTTGATCTAAACCCTTACGATTTGAATACATTCACTCCACCTCCATACAATTAAGTTTTACCAGTTTTCTAGGTTTGTATACTCTCATTTTGGTATGGATATTAGTACCGTATGAACATAAAAAATGATTGTGTATGTCTTAGTTAAAAAAATTTGAAGAGTTGAGGAATAAAAGTGAAGATTCAGCTTTTATTTATGGATTATTTTCGAAATTGGCTCGTGTATTTTCGATTTCTTGTCAGATAAAAGAATTGCCACTAAATTGTCTCACTCTTTTTCCGTAAATGATTCTAGAACTTGACTAGATTTGCAGCTATAGTCCGCTTTACTATTGAAACTACACCTATTTAGATGGTCTATTTTCGGTATTTTATGTTTTATTTTAGATATTTCACCTTTTATTTTCGGGTTTGACTTTTATTTTCGAAATTTTAGTGTTTATTTTCGAATTTGATCATTTTATTTTCGAATCTGATCATTTTATTTTCGAATTGCCTCTTTATCAATTTTGCGACAACTTTAAATGCAAGTATCTCTCTACTACCATCGGTATACCGGCTCGCGATAAGCGGCGAATCTCTTCGTCAGCTTGTTCGTTCAGATCCTCATGTGCCAAGCCCGCACATTCCGGTCTTCTCTCTCTGCGCTTCCTCGACCTTCTTGCTTCTCCCAAGCCTAAGGACTTGTAGGACTTTTTTGTCTTCCTTTCTATAACTCAACCTTCGAACACTGTTTTTATGTACCTTCCGGTACAACTACTACCAAAACCACACAAAAAAGACCAGTATCTCTACTGATCTTTCTCTCATCTTACCTGGCAACGTCCTACTCTCACGGGAAACCCCCAACTACCATCGGTATACCGGCTCGCGATAAGCGGCGAATCTCTTCGTCAGCTTGTTCGT
>NZ_CP016020.1:4157500-4180000 GCF_001889165.1 Bacillus weihaiensis
GATTGGAATTTCTCCGCTACCCACACCTCATCCCCGCACTTTTCAACGTGCGTGGGTTCGGGCCTCCATTCAGTGTTACCTGAACTTCACCCTGGACATGGGTAGATCACCTGGTTTCGGGTCTACGACCACGTACTTATTCGCCCTGTTCAGACTCGCTTTCGCTGCGGCTCCGTCTTATCAACTTAACCTTGCACGGGATCGTAACTCGCCGGTTCATTCTACAAAAGGCACGCCATTACCCATTAACGGGCTTTGACTACTTGTAGGCACACGGTTTCAGGATCTATTTCACTCCCCTTCCGGGGTGCTTTTCACCTTTCCCTCACGGTACTGGTTCACTATCGGTCACTAGGGAGTATTTAGCCTTGGGAGATGGTCCTCCCTGCTTCCGACGGGATTTCACGTGTCCCGCCGTACTCAGGATCCACTCTGGAGGGAACGAAGTTTCAACTACAGGGTTGTTACCTTCTTTGACGGGCCTTTCCAGACCTCTTCATTTACTCCGTTCCTTTGTAACTCCGTATAGAGTGTCCTACAACCCCAAGAGGCAAGCCTCTTGGTTTGGGCTAATTCCGTTTCGCTCGCCGCTACTCAGGAAATCGCGTTTGCTTTCTCTTCCTCCGGGTACTTAGATGTTTCAGTTCCCCGGGTCTGCCTTTATCATCCTATGTATTCAGATGAAAATACTGCTCCATTACGAACAGTGGGTTTCCCCATTCGGAAATCTCCGGATCAAAGCTTACTTACAGCTCCCCGAAGCATATCGGTGTTAGTACCGTCCTTCATCGGCTCCTAGTGCCAAGGCATCCACCGTGCGCCCTTAACAACTTAACCTTTGACATCGAAGATGTCGTTTTTAACATTATTAAGAGAATCACTAAACTAAGCGTTTAAACTCAGTGAATTACTTGAATTGTTTTCGTTATCTAGTTTTCAAGGAACATTGGTGGAGCCTAGCGGGATCGAACCGCTGACCTCCTGCGTGCAAAGCAGGCGCTCTCCCAGCTGAGCTAAGGCCCCATGTGTTATATGATGTTAGATGGTGGGCCTAAATGGACTCGAACCATCGACCTCACGCTTATCAGGCGTGCGCTCTAACCAGCTGAGCTATAGGCCCATCTAAATAATTTAATCGAGAACAAAGTTCTCTCAAAACTAAACAAAATACCAAGCGTACCTCTATATCCTTAGAAAGGAGGTGATCCAGCCGCACCTTCCGATACGGCTACCTTGTTACGACTTCACCCCAATCATCTGTCCCACCTTAGGCGGCTGGCTCCTTACGGTTACCCCACCGACTTCGGGTGTTACAAACTCTCGTGGTGTGACGGGCGGTGTGTACAAGGCCCGGGAACGTATTCACCGCGGCATGCTGATCCGCGATTACTAGCGATTCCAGCTTCATGCAGGCGAGTTGCAGCCTGCAATCCGAACTGAGAATGGTTTTATGGGATTCGCTTAACTTCGCAGTCTCGCAGCCCTTTGTACCATCCATTGTAGCACGTGTGTAGCCCAGGTCATAAGGGGCATGATGATTTGACGTCATCCCCACCTTCCTCCGGTTTGTCACCGGCAGTCATCTTAGAGTGCCCAACTAAATGCTGGCAACTAAGATCAAGGGTTGCGCTCGTTGCGGGACTTAACCCAACATCTCACGACACGAGCTGACGACAACCATGCACCACCTGTCACTTCGTCCCCCGAAGGGGAACCTTCTATCTCTAGAAGTAGCGAAGGATGTCAAGACCTGGTAAGGTTCTTCGCGTTGCTTCGAATTAAACCACATGCTCCACCGCTTGTGCGGGCCCCCGTCAATTCCTTTGAGTTTCAGTCTTGCGACCGTACTCCCCAGGCGGAGTGCTTAATGCGTTTGCTGCAGCACTAAAGGGCGGAAACCCTCTAACACTTAGCACTCATCGTTTACGGCGTGGACTACCAGGGTATCTAATCCTGTTCGCTCCCCACGCTTTCGCGCCTCAGTGTCAGTTACAGACCAGAAAGTCGCCTTCGCCACTGGTGTTCCTCCAAATCTCTACGCATTTCACCGCTACACTTGGAATTCCACTTTCCTCTTCTGCACTCAAGTTCCCCAGTTTCCAATGACCCTCCACGGTTGAGCCGTGGGCTTTCACATCAGACTTAAGAAACCACCTGCGCGCGCTTTACGCCCAATAATTCCGGACAACGCTTGCCACCTACGTATTACCGCGGCTGCTGGCACGTAGTTAGCCGTGGCTTTCTGGTTAGGTACCGTCAAGGTACTAGCAGTTACTCTAGTACTTGTTCTTCCCTAACAACAGAACTTTACGACCCGAAGGCCTTCATCGTTCACGCGGCGTTGCTCCGTCAGACTTTCGTCCATTGCGGAAGATTCCCTACTGCTGCCTCCCGTAGGAGTCTGGGCCGTGTCTCAGTCCCAGTGTGGCCGATCACCCTCTCAGGTCGGCTACGCATCGTTGCCTTGGTGAGCCGTTACCTCACCAACTAGCTAATGCGCCGCGGGTCCATCTGTAAGTGATAGCTAGAAGCCATCTTTCAATTTCGAACCATGCGGTTCGAAATGTTATCCGGTATTAGCTCCGGTTTCCCGGAGTTATCCCAATCTTACAGGCAGGTTACCCACGTGTTACTCACCCGTCCGCCGCTAGGTCCGAAGACCTCGCTCGACTTGCATGTATTAGGCACGCCGCCAGCGTTCGTCCTGAGCCAGGATCAAACTCTCCAATAAAGTAGTTTGACTTGCTCATGTTTTTTGTACTATATAGTACGTTTTGTTGATTTAAAATCAACGTTTGATACGCTTGGTTTTGTTTAGTTTTCAAAGAACTTTTTGTCTTCTTTTTTTCAAAGAAGCAACTTTAATATAATATCATGTATCTTACTTTAAAGTCAACAACTTTTTTAAAAAGTTTTTTTGAGAAGTTCTTGTTTCTCAACGACGAATACTAATATATCATCTACGAATATAGATGTCAACACAAAAAGACAAACAAATGAAATTCACTTGTCTGTCTTTACCACTAGCTATTCTGTCATGAAATTAAGATTAAATAATCATTGTTTTAATTACGACCAGTGCCGCTAATCCTGGTATACCTAATATACCTGAAATACTAGACGTTATAAGATTAATCGGTATGTGTAAGTTAAAGCTCGTACCAAATGTATTAATAAAAAACAGGAGCAGGGCACCGACCATAACTTTAACAGCTATCTGTCCGATCCATCTTAGTGGGCGAATTGGTGCTCCGACAAATAAAAGGACCACTATTAGTCCTCCCAAGACTGAAAACACAAGAATTGGATCCATTCCTATCACTCACTTTCATACTTATCCTTTTATAAATAGATATGAAAGAGGAACGGATTTAGAACAAGCCTTTGTACTAAATTTTGTACGTAGTGTATTGTCTTGCGCGAAGTGTTGTGTATTTTTCTTAAACACTCTTAGATTTTACCGATTTTTATTTTACGAGCTTTTGCCTCTTTTAATAGAAAGAAATATTTTGCTTCCGCTACTTTTAATTCATATAAAACTTGCGGGGAGGGTTCTACACTCTTATCAACGAGTTGTTTTTGACGATTCCATTCCTTTTTCATTGATAGGAGATGTTGAATCAACTGTTGGTCATACTGATTTTTTAACCAGCCTTTTCGACGAAAAAGCATGATGCTTCCTCCTTTATAACTCTCTTCTTCCTTCTATTGCCTTCGATAGTGTAACCTCATCTGCATATTCTAAATCTCCACCAACAGGTAAACCATGTGCGATTCTTGTTAGTCTAATACCTGATGGCTTTAGTAATCTTGAAATATACATAGCTGTAGCTTCACCCTCGATGTTAGGATTTGTAGCAAGAATTACTTCTTGAATAACATCATCCTGAAGTCTCTTTAACAGTTCCGGTATTTTAATATCCTCTGGTCCTATCCCTTCCATAGGAGAGATTGATCCATGAAGAACATGATAAAGCCCACTATATTCTTTCATTTTCTCCATTGCAATTACATCTTTCGGATCTTGCACAACACATACGACCGTTTTATCACGTCTTTGATCCTCACAAATATAACAAGGATCTTGATCCGTGATATGGCCACAAACTGAACAGTACGTTAAGTTACGCTTGGCATTTACAAGCGCTTTTGCGAAATCTAGTACAACGTCTTCTTTCATATTTAGTACAAAAAAAGCCAGACGAACGGCCGTTTTAGGACCAATTCCTGGCAGTTTCATAAAGCTATCAATGAGCTTCGATATTGGTTCTGGATAATGCATGAGATATCCTCCTAGAACATTCCTGGTAAATTCATTCCTTTTGTGAATTGTCCCATTGTGTCATTTGTTAAATCATCCATTTTCTTTAATGCATCATTTGTTGCAGCTAAAACAAGATCTTGCAACATTTCGATATCATCTGGATCTACTACTTCTTCTTTAATATTCACTTCAAGAATTTCCTTTTGGCCGTTAACGACTACAGTGACCATTCCGCCTCCAGCAGTTCCTTCAACTGTTTTTTCACTTAGCTCCTCTTGAGCTTTTGCCATATCCTTTTGCATCTTTTGCATTTGCTTCATCATTTTTTGCATATTTCCCATACCGCCACGCATCATAGTTCATTCCTCCAAAATAATTAATCTTTTATTTCAATTAAATCATTTCCTACTAACTTCATCGCTTCCGCAATTAATGGGTCTTCTTCACTACCCTGCTGTTTATGCTCGGTAGTATCATCTTTTTGATCCCGTAGGAATTCCTTCCTTATTTTACCCCAATCATGCTCTGGAACGCCAACCATTTCCATCGTTTTGCCCGTAAGCTCTTGTAATAGCACTTCTAAATTTGTACGAACTTGATTGTTATTTTCTGCAACCATCTTACAATGGATTTCAAATTTAAATTTTAGCACAAATGCAGTCTCAGAGGCTGCAACAGGTTCACTATCATTTAATAAAGCAGCATGGGAAACTTTATTCTGCCTCTTAAGTGACTCTAATAGTTCTCCCCATTTTGCTTTGATTAACTCTAGATCATTTCTTGTGGCTACTTTTAATATTTCTTGAATTCTACCTTCTGGTGTTTTATAGCCGCTTTTCATGGAACGTTGTTTCGGTTCTTGACCTCCGGAACTACGTTGTGGATTAACCGCAACACCCTGTTGCTTTATTTTCATTATTTCCGTTTGCAAATTCGTAATTTTTTCTAAAAGAGCCTGATACGATTCATTCCCCTGCTCATTTGCCAAATTGGTATGCTGACACAATTTAACAAGTGCTACTTCAAGGAAAATTCTCGGATGATTTGTCCACTTCATCTCCTGTTGGCTCTTACTTAAGATGTCTATTGTCTCATAGATTTCTCCTGCAGAAATTTCTTTTGCTAACTGGATAAACTGGTCATCCACAGAAACCCTTTCTAAAACATCCTCTAACGTTGGTGCTGTTTGATAGAGAAGCATGTCACGATAATAATAGATAAAATCTTCAACAAACCGGCTCGGATCCTTCCCTTGATACATTAATTCGTCAAGTGCTTGTAAAGCCGAGGTTGCATCCTTTTTGTGTATCGCTTCTGCTATTTTAGCAATTATCCCTTGTGATACAGATCCCGTTATAAGCAAAGCCTCTTCCATTGTTACTTGATCATTACTATAAGAGATGGCTTGATCCAGTAGACTAAGCGCATCACGCATTCCACCGTCAGCAGCTCTAGCAATGACATGTAACGCTTCTTCTTCAACCTGTACATCTTCATTATGTACAATCTCTTCCATTCTTCCAACAATAGCCGAAGAGGTGATCCTCCTAAAATCAAATCTTTGACAACGTGAGATAATTGTAAGAGGTATTTTATGTGGCTCAGTCGTTGCTAAGATAAAGATAACATGCTTAGGTGGCTCTTCTAACGTTTTTAACAACGCATTAAATGCACCGATGGAAAGCATGTGCACTTCATCGACAATATACACTTTATATTGGACAGATGATGGAGCATACTTTACTTTATCTCGTATATCTCTTATTTCATCGACTCCATTATTTGAGGCGGCATCAATCTCTATAACATCCGAAATAGAACCGTTTGTAATCCCTTTACACGCTGAACACTCATTACAAGGCTCTGCAACTGGTGCATTTTCACAGTTTACTGCTTTTGCAAATATTTTTGCTGCGCTTGTTTTACCAGTCCCACGGGGTCCTGAAAATAGATACGCATGTGAAAATTTATTTTGCAAAAGGGCATTTTGTAACGTTTTAGTGATATGCTCTTGTCCAACCACGTCATGAAAGAGTTGCGGTCGGAAAACGCGGTACAATGCTTGATATCCCACAAAAACGTCTCCCTTCATCTTCTTCTATTTTATTATAACAACCATTAATTGAATTACAAAGTACGTTTCAATGATATTTAACGATAAATATGTAGCAAATAGATTTCGACCATAGAAATCTAACTAAAGGAACGTCGTATTCTATCATCCAACTTATTTTCCCCACTATTTATATGCAACAAAAAACTCACCCTAAAAAGAGTGAGTTTCTATTTAAAATTTAACTGCCGTGCACCTTCCGTCGATTAGCCACCATAGGCGTTACTTAAGCAGTTAGCTCGGCTCAGGCAACCCTGCGGCACATGAGAGCTTCCACTTAATGCTGCTTCCTTCCGGACCTGACATGGTTCATGGATTCCCATTGCGCAGGACCCAAGCGTCAACACCACTTACTTAAGGCAGCCCTACAGTGAGCTAACCTCTAGAAGGGATTCGGCCTCGCTAGAGCGGATTGCGAGTACAGGGCTCCGCTACATCCCCGCTTAGCACGGCAAAATTGATACCATATTTAGTTGCGTCATTAAGTAAGACGCATTTATTAGTATATATTGTTCTTATACAAAATGCAACGATTTAAGACTGTAATTTTTTCCCTTAATCCTCACTTTTCTTTTTCTTTACTCGTAGCTCTCTAAAAAAATCACTTAGTAACGAGCTACACACTTCTTGTTCCACCCCTGCAAGAACGTCCACTTGATGATTAAATCGTTGCTCCTGGAGGAGATTCATAAGCGTACCAGCACAACCACCTTTCGGATCAGTCGCACCGTATACAACACGTTTTACTCGAGATAATACAATGGCTCCTGCACACATAGGACATGGCTCCAATGTAACATAGAGAGTTGCTTCCTCTAACCTCCAAGTCCCTTGAGCTTTACAAGCATCATCAATCGCTAGAATCTCAGCATGTGCAATGGAGCGCTGTTCCGTCTCACGTAAATTATGTGCTCTTGCAATAATCTCTCCACCTAAAACAACTACCGCTCCAATTGGTACTTCGCCTATTTCCCTTGCTTTTCTCGCCTCTTCAATAGCAGCGTTCATATAATCACGATCATTCATTTTCATAAACTCCTTATATTCAACTCGAAATTGTTACAACCTATCCTTAAAGTAGGGAGGTAAGTAAATGACTAAACCAAATCGTCCAGTATTATTAATCATTGACATGATCAATGATTTTCAATTTGATTATGGTCCTATTTTAGCAGAGCAAGCTAATCATATTTCACACAAGATTTATACATTAAAAAGAAAGATAAAAAATTCAAGTGGGTCTGTTATCTATATAAATGATCATTATCAATTATGGCAAGCTGATTATCAGAAAATCGCGAAGAAATGTAAAAATAACCTTAGCGAAAAAATCATCCAAAAATTATACCCGGAAGATGATGATTATTTTTTGATAAAACCTAAGCACTCTGCCTTTTACGGGACTGCCTTAAATACTCTATTATTTCATCTACAATGCAGTGAGCTTTATATCACTGGAGTAGCCGGGAACATCTGTGTTCTATTCACTGCAAACGATGCATACATGAGAGAATACCAATTGTTTATACCACAGGATTGTATTGCGTCTAATACATCAGATGACAACACATACGCTCTAAGAATGATGGAAAATGTGTTAAAAGCAAATACACAACCTTCTGATCAAATATCATTTTCCTAACATTCTTTTTCTCCTCTTCACATATGATGTACAAAAAGTGAGCACAGGAGGGTCATTATGCAAATACATATTGTCCAGCAAGGACAAAGTTTGTATGGTATTGCACAAGCTTATAGTACATCCGTCGAGGAGATTGTTCAAACCAACGAAATCCCTAATCCGAATAACTTAGTCATCGGTCAAGCCATTGTTATACCCATTAAAGGTCAATTTTATTACGTTCAACCTGGCGATAGCTTATATCAGATTGCACAAAAGTTTTCGATGTCCTATCAGGAGCTCGCCACTATAAATAACATTCCCATTAACTCACCACTTTCTATTGGATTAAGACTTTACATTCCAGAGAAAGAAAAAAGAACAGTAGAATCAAATGCCTATATTGAGCCAAGAGGTACAAGTGTTCCTGCTAACTTAGAGCAAGCAGCCCGGGAAGCAGCACCATATTTAACCTATCTAGGTCCATTCAGTTTTCAAATTCAACGTGATGGAAGCTTAAAAGAACCTTTATTAAATAATTTCCCTGAGATAGCAAAACAACAGAATGTTACATTGATGATGGCCATCACAAACTTAGAAAACGACCAATTTAGTGATGAGCTAGGAAGAATAATTTTAACAAACACCGAAATTCAAAATAAGTTATTAGACAACATTGTAAAAACGGCTAAGAAGTACGGGTTTAGAGATATCCACTTTGATATGGAATATTTACGACCACAAGATCGAGAAGCATATAATCAATTCTTACGAAAAGCAAAGCAAAGATTCAGCAAAGAAGGCTGGCTCTTATCAACTGCGTTAGCCCCTAAAACAAGTGCTGATCAAAAAGGCCGCTGGTATGAAGCCCACGATTACAAGGCTCATGGGGAAATTGTTGATTTTGTTGTCATCATGACTTACGAATGGGGTTACAGCGCCGGACCTCCTTTAGCCGTCTCACCGATTGGCCCTGTTAGAGAAGTGTTAGAATACGCGATATCTGAAATGCCGAGCAGAAAGATTATGATGGGCCAAAACTTATATGGATACGATTGGACTCTACCTTTTGTACCGGGTGGACAATACGCAAAAGCAGTCAGCCCACAACAAGCTATTCAGCTAGCAAGTAATAATAATGTCGCAATCCAATATGATCAAAAATCTCAAGCCCCCCATTTTAACTACACGGATGAAAACGGAAAAGAACATAAAGTCTGGTTCGAAGATGCAAGATCCATTCAAGCAAAATTCGATTTAATCAAAGAACTAGATTTAAGAGGAATTAGTTACTGGAAGCTCGGTCTTGCCTTTCCTCAAAACTGGCTTTTATTATCTGATAATTTTATCATTGAAAAAAAGTAATCAACACAAGGTACTCCATTCGGGGTACCTATTTTTATTCACCACTCCACTTCACACTTCTCCAAGCTACATAGCTTCTAAAACCAACCCAAAAAAGTTGGAAATAAAAACAAACTGTTAATTGTTTACTCAAAATTATCCATGCTGTGGTAAAATGAAATTTGTCGATTTTTAAGTATTGGTGTTTCGGTTTAAAGGAGGACCCCATGATGAAAATTCCCTTTATTACTGTAGAGGGCCCTATCGGTGTCGGAAAAACTTCATTATCAAAGGCAATTGCTGAACATTATCAGTTTCATCTATTAAAAGAAATTGTTGATGAAAATCCATTCTTGGGCAAATTTTATAACGATATTGAAGAGTGGAGCTTTCAAACAGAAATGTTTTTTCTATGCAATAGATACAAGCAACTAGAAGATATTAATCATAAATATCTTCAGTTAGATAAGCCTGTAATCGCAGACTATCATATTTACAAGAATCTTATTTTTGCAAAACGCACGTTAAAAACCGTTCAGTATGATAAATATATAAAGATCTATGATATCTTAACAAAAGATATGCCAAAGCCAAATCTTATTATCTACTTGAACGCGAGTCTAGATACGCTATTATCTCGTATTGCCAAAAGAGGCAGAGAAATAGAACGAAATATCGACCCTGGTTATTTAAAGCAGCTTTCTAAGGACTATGAAACAGCTATGAAGGATTTAGAACAAGCAGATCCATCAATACCCATTATAAAAATTGATGGAGATTCATTGGACTTTGTCCAGAACCCTAACGATCTTCACTCCATTTTTGAAAAATTAGATCTGGCATTAAACAAAGGAGAAGACTTGAATGAATTTACGAGAAAAGTATAATATTCCCCGCAATTCTGTCATTACAATCGCTGGAACGGTGGGAGTAGGAAAATCTACGATGACCAAGGCTCTTGCAAAAGAACTCGACTTTAAAACATCCTTTGAAAAAGTAGATACAAACCCTTATTTAGATAAATTCTATGCTGACTTTGAACGTTGGAGTTTCCATCTTCAAGTGTACTTCTTAGCAGAACGATTCAAGGAGCAAAAAAAGATTTTTGAATATGGCGGAGGCTTTATTCAAGATCGATCAATATACGAAGATACAGGAATTTTTGCAAAGATGCATTACGAAAAAGGCACTATGTCTGATGTGGATTACGAAACATACAAGAACCTTTTTGATGCCATGGTGATGACTCCTTATTTCCCGCATCCAGATTTATTAATTTACCTTGAAGGTACATTAGACGATATCTTATCAAGAATTAAACTGCGCGGTCGTCCGATGGAACAGCAAACACCTGTTGAATACTGGAAGGAAATGCACGAACGTTACGAAAATTGGATTAACAATTTTAACGCATGTCCTGTGCTACGTATTAACATAAATGATTACGACATCATGACTAGTGAGCATTCTATTGAACCAATCATTGAAAGAATTGGTCATTTCATTGAACAAACTAGATTTCTAAAAAAATAAGAGGAACATCGGATCTACATTCCAGATCCGGTGCTCCTCTTTTTCGTTTAGTCATTTTCATATCTCTTTGAATAATCACAGCGTTTGAGTACAAGGATACGAACACAAATACATACCATAATGATTAGGTTATAAGCATAGAGTCTTGTTGATTGACTGTTTTTCTAACATTAAAACACCCAGGTACCTCGGGTCTCCAAATGCTCAATCCAAAACAACATAAAAAAAGCTGTTACAATGAGTAACAGCTTTATCAATCTCCCATATTTTATGCGCTAAATATGAGAATTATATTTAGTATAATGGAGGAGGAAAGGGGATTCGAACCCCTGCGGGCTTTGACACCCCTGTCGGTTTTCAAGACCGATCCCTTCAGCCGGACTTGGGTATTCCTCCCTATCGACAAGATTAACTATATCATGTCTTATATAGCCTGTCAACACTTTTAATATTTTTTTTGGAGGCTGGGACAAAACAAAGAGCCAGACACCCTCCGATAACAATCTATGGTGTGCACTAGATAAATCAGTGCGTACATATAGTCGTTACGATAAGGTGCCAGGCACTTCTGTCCCAGCCTCTTTTTGTTACTCCTCGTTATTCTGGAGCATTAATTCTTTCTTTATTACCCATATATGGACGTAATACTTCTGGAATAATCACAGATCCATCTTCTTGCTGGTAGTTCTCAAGGATCGCTGCAACGGTTCTACCAATTGCTAAACCAGATCCATTTAACGTATGGACATGCTCAACCTTTGCTTTTGCATCTCTTCTAAAGCGAATGTTCGCACGACGGGCCTGGAACGCTTCGAAGTTACTGCAAGAAGAAATTTCACGGTACGTTCCATAACTTGGGATCCAAACTTCTAAATCATACTTCTTAGCAGCAGTAAAGCCAAGGTCTGCTGTACACATGCTTAGAACTCGGTACGGTAGGCCTAGTAATTGTAATACCTTCTCAGCATGTCCTGTAAGCTTCTCTAATTCTTCATATGATTCCTCTGGTTTCACAAATCGAACTAGCTCAACTTTATTGAATTGATGCTGTCGAATTAATCCACGAGTATCACGCCCTGCAGAACCTGCTTCAGATCTAAAGTTAGCACTGAAGGCTGCATAACTGATTGGTAATTGCTCAACATTAAGAATTTCATCGCGGTGTAGGTTTGTTACAGGAACTTCAGCTGTTGGAATAAGGAAATAGTCTTCTCCTGCAATTTTAAACGCGTCCTCTTCAAATTTTGGTAGCTGTCCCGTACCAATCATACTGTCACGATTCACGATGAATGGAGGTATGATTTCGGTATAGTTATGCTCATCAACATGTAAATCAAGCATGAAATTAAACAAGGCTCTCTCTAATCTTGCTCCTAGTCCTCTATAAAAGACAAATCGGCTCCCAGTTACCTTTGCAGCTCTTTCAAAATCTAATATATTTAATCCATCTGCTATATCCCAATGTGGTTTTGGTTCGAAACCGAACTCAGGTTTTTCCCCCCATGTACGAACCTCGACATTATCGTCCTCTGTATCTCCAACAGGAACACTATCATGTGGAATATTTGGAATAGATAGGAGTAATTGATCTAATTCTTCTTCAATTCCTCTTAACTCATCATCAAAAACTTTGATTTCTTCCCCTACATCTTTCATTTCCTTAATCAAGTGATCTGCATTTTGCTTTTCACGCTTTAGCTGAGCAATTTGTCCAGATACTTCATTACGCCTACTCTTTTTTTCTTCTGTTAAGCTAATAAGCTCACGTCTTCTCTTATCAAGATCTTCAAATTTACCAAAGTCCGTTAAATCCTCGCCACGTTTTGCTAATTTTTCTTTTACATCTTCTAAATTTGTACGTAGAAATTTACTATCTAGCATCATTCATTCTCCTTTTATACATAGTTTCATGCTACTTATTGCGTTATACCAAGAGTGTTATGTTGATAGGACCAAAAGAGCCATTTTTGAAAGTACAGTCTCAAAAAGGTTCTAAAAAACACAAAAAACTCCCGTCCCCTATAAAAGGGACGAGAGTTACCCGCGTTGCCACCCTAGTTAAAAATACATAGTATTTTTCACCTTAATGAATAACGGTCATCACCGGAATTGTCTACTTTAACTAGAAGTTGTTCAACAATTCATTCAAGGATGGATTCACAGGCATCTATCACCGATTTTCACCAACCATCGGCTCTCTAAAGATAGAACGTCTTGCTACTAGTTCCTCTCAACATGTTCACATATAAAATTTTGTACTCATAATTTACTACAAGTTTACAGCAACTACAAGTATTTTATACATCTATTTTGATTCTTTCACCATATTGATAAATAATTGAGTCATTCTGTGATCATCAGTTAGCTCTGGGTGAAATGAACACCCTAAGAATTGCCCTTGACGTGCTGCTACAATTCGACCATCGTGCTTGGAGAGAATTTCAACATCTTCTCCTACTTCCACAATATGTGGTGCACGGATGAAGACCCCAACGAAATCCTCACCAACACCTGTAATCATTAACTCAGCTTCAAAGCTATCTTTTTGACGTCCAAATGAGTTTCTCTCTACTGTTACATCTAATAAACCAAGATGCGGCTCACTATACCCAACAATATTTTTAGCAAGCAAAATTAACCCAGCACATGTACCGAACATAGGCTTACCACTATCAGCAAATTCCTTTAGTGGACCCATAAAATGATATTTATCAATCAAACGTCGCATGGTAGTACTTTCTCCTCCAGGAATAATCAACCCATCTACTTCCTCAAGTTGATCTGTTGTTTTCACAACAATTCCTTCAGCACCGCATGCTTCGACTGAACGTATATGCTCTCTTACAGCACCTTGTAATCCAAGCACTCCTATTTTCAACATGCTACAAACTCCTTTTTCTTACCAGCCACGCTCTTGCATTCTTTGTTCAGGTAAAAGATTTGAAATTTCAATTCCTTGCATAGCAGATCCTAAACCTTTTGAAAGCTTTGCAATTAATTCATAGTCTTGGTAATGTGTAGTTGCTTCAACAATTGAACGAGCAAATTTAGCAGGATTTTCCGATTTGAAGATACCAGATCCTACGAATACACCATCAGCTCCAAGTTGCATCATTAATGCAGCATCAGCCGGAGTTGCAACACCACCTGCGGCAAAGTTAACAACCGGTAGCTTTCCTTCTTTTTTAATTTGAAGAAGTAATTCAAATGGTGCACCAAGTAATTTCGCTTCAGTCATTAGTTCATCTTCACTCATCGCAACAACTTTACGAATTTGTGCATTTACTTTACGCATGTGACGAACTGCTTCTACGATATTCCCAGTACCTGGCTCACCTTTTGTACGGAGCATAGAAGCACCTTCAGCAATACGTCGAGTTGCTTCTCCTAAATCACGGCAACCACATACGAATGGTACAGTAAAGTCACTCTTTAATAAGTGATACTCTTCATCAGCAGGTGTTAATACTTCACTTTCATCAATATAATCAACACCCATTGCTTCTAAAATGCGCGCTTCTACAATATGACCAATACGAGCCTTAGCCATTACCGGAATAGATACAGCACCCATTACTTCTTCAACGATTGTTGGATCTGCCATTCTTGCCACACCGCCAGCTGCGCGGATATCCGCTGGAACACGCTCAAGCGCCATAACTGCTACAGCACCAGCTTCCTCCGCAATCTTGGCTTGTTCTGCGTTGACAACGTCCATGATAACGCCGCCCTTTTGCATTTCTGCCATTCCACGTTTTACACGATCAGTACCTGTATTACTCATTATGTTTGTCCCCCTTATGTAATGTCCTAAAATAGGATTTGTAATAGAGTTGAAAAAATTCATCTAAGCTATATTTTATCCTAACTTTTAAAAAAATCCTATCAAAATAAATGGAATTAGTAAAACAATTCCTAACTCATACACTATTCTATTAAATTATCACCTAATGATTTTACATTATAACGTATAACCTACAAAAAGGCTCCTAAAAATAGGAGCCTTTCACTAAAATATTCTTTTTTAAAGCTTTGACAACATATACAAGTAAGTTTGGTGTTTAGAACCAGCCTTTAACAGTATCCGTAACTGTACCCCATAGTCCACTAAAGAAACCGCCAATCCCTCTCATAGATAAGACGAACCAATTGGCTTTCTCTACAGCTTCTTTCGTAACTAGATCGATTGTAGGTTTTTGGGCGTCCTCAATGAACCCTAAATCTTGTGACTCCCCTTCATATGAGACAACCATCGTTCCAACTTTTTGACCTTCTTTAATAGGAGCGGTTAATTCTCCATCTTTTGTAAGCTGTTTCTCATCAATCTTAAATGATGATGTATACGATTCTTCCTCACCATTCTTCACTACAAGTTTTAATGCGTCCTTCGTATGAATAGCAACCTGATCTTCCTTCCCTTTCACTACAGGGATAGTGGATTGATCTTTTAGTTGATAGTTTGCAGGAAATACTTCTTTTACTGAAAAATTGTTAAATGCATAATCAAGTAATTTCTTCGTTTCTTTAAATCTTGACTCGTGTAATGAATCTCCTTTAGCATTCATCACAACAGAAATTACACGCATCCCATTTTTAACGGCTGTAGCTGTAAAACAAGAGCCTGCATTGTCTGTAGAACCTGTTTTTAAACCATCTACGCCTTCATATGCATAAATTAAATCAGGAAGCATCCAATTCCAGTTTGGCATATTAATTGCATCATCTGTTCCTTCTCTAAACACTTTCTTTGAGATACTTGATGTCTCAATTACCTCAGGATAATCCTGGATAAGTCTTTGTGATAGAAGGGCCATATCTCGTGCAGATACTTTACTTTCACCACTAACATCAGTTCCTTCTGGATGCATACCAATTAAATCTTTATTTTCTAGACCAGTTGCATTAACAAAATCAAAGTTTTTCAATCCTAACTCTTTTGCTTTTTCATTCATCTGCTTTACAAAATTTGTTTCAGTGCCTGAAATAATTTCCGCAAGTCCAATCGCAGCACCATTTGCAGAGTAAATAGCTGTTGCCTCATATAACTCTTTTACTGTATACGTTCCGTCTTGTCGTAATGGCACATTAGATAGACTTCTATTTTGAGAGATTTTATACACATATTCACTTGGCGTATACGTTTGATCCCATGTAATTTTCTTTTCATCAATCGCTTCAAGAACCAGGTATTCTGTCATTACCTTTGCCATACTAGCAATAGGAAGCATTTCTTCAATGTTCTTTCCATAAAGGATTTTCCCTGTAGATTCTTCAATCATAATTGCTGCATTGGCATTAATTGAAATAGGCTCTGCTGCTTTTACGACTCCTACTGGTAGGAATGCTGCTACAAAAAATGTAAAAGCAAGTACTAACGCTATTATTTGTTTAAAATTCTTGTTGTTAACCACGTTTCTACCTCCATCATTTTAATCATCTATAATAAATTTGTATTTTTTTCAAACAACAAGATTGATTTTATCATATAAATTTACAAAAAAATAGACAGAGTACGAGACTCTGTCAAATGTTAAACTTCTGTCATATTTAAAAATTACAATGAGTAATTTGGTGCTTCTTTTGTAATTTGAACATCATGAGGATGGCTTTCTCGCAATCCAGCTCCTGTCATACGAACAAATTGAGTATTCTCACGTAATTCAGTAAGATCTTTTGTTCCACAGTATCCCATTCCAGAACGAATTCCACCAACTAATTGATAGATCGTTTCTGCTAAAGGTCCTTTATAAGCTGTTCTTCCTTCAATCCCCTCTGGGACAAACTTCTTATTGTCTTCTTGGAAATATCGATCTTTACTTCCTTTTTCCATCGCCCCTACAGAACCCATTCCACGATAGACTTTAAAGCGTCTACCTTGATAGATTTCCGTTTCTCCTGGACTTTCTGAAGTACCAGCTAGTAAACTTCCTAACATCACAGCATGACCACCAGCAGCTAGTGCTTTTACCATATCACCAGAGTATTTAATTCCTCCATCGGCGATAATTGTCACACCATGTTTTCTTGCTTCTGTTGCACAATCGTAAACAGCTGTAATTTGTGGTACACCTACCCCAGCTACTACACGTGTAGTACAAATGGATCCTGGACCTATTCCTACTTTCACAACATTTGCTCCTGCTTTAATTAAATCCCTAGTAGCATCAGCTGTCGCCACGTTACCTGCAATAATGTTTAAGGTAGGATATTCTTCACGAATTGTTCTAACTGTCTCTAAAACACCCTTTGAATGACCGTGAGCAGTATCTACAACGATTGCATCTACGTTCGCTTCTACAAGCTTTTTCACACGCACCATTGTATCAGCTGTAACACCTACCGCAGCCGCCACAACTAATCGACCATGTGCATCTTTAGCTGAGTTAGGGAATTCAATTACTTTTTCAATATCCTTGATTGTAATTAAACCATTTAAAATTCCGGCATCATCCACAAGTGGGAGCTTCTCAATTTTATGCTTTTGCAAGATTTGCTCTGCATCACTTAGCGTTGTTCCAATAGGAGCTGTTACAAGATTATCCTTTGTCATCACTTCACTGATTTTAATTGAATAGTCTTGAATAAATCGCATATCACGATTTGTAATAATTCCAACTAACTTTTGTTCTTCAGGGTTATTTACAATTGGAACACCAGAAATTCTGTATTTACCCATAAGGTGCTCTGCATCAAATACCTGATGCTCAGGTGTTAAGAAAAACGGATCCGTAATGACTCCTCTTTCTGATCTTTTCACCTTATCTACCTGTTCAGCTTGTTGCTCGATGGACATGTTCTTATGAATAACACCCATTCCACCTTGTCTTGCAATCGCAATAGCTAATTGAGATTCTGTTACAGTATCCATTCCTGCACTAATAATAGGAATATTCAACTTTAAGCTAGGAGTTAACTCAACACTTAAACTAACATCTCTTGGTAAAACCTCAGATTTTGCTGGTACTAGTAAGACATCATCAAACGTTAAACCTTCTTTAGAAAATTTTTGTTCCCACATAGTAAAATCCCCCTTTTTCGGCAAAATATTATTAAAAGATTAACAACATGTGAACAGACTGTCAAGAAAGGAATGAAGAGTTTAAATATTTAGAATATAATAACTGGAGTGTACAATGATGAACAATCATATTTGGGAGCGCTTACTATCATACCAATCAACAGAAACGATTCAACAAAAACTAGAAAAGCATTATCAACTATTACAATTTGAACATGCCAGTGAACGATCTTATGAAAATAGCTACCGTTTCATCTATTTCCTAAAACATGGAGAAAATTTTTTCAAGCAAGCAAACCAGTCTCCATATGCCATACAGCCAATACTTCTCTTTTATGGTTTCTCACAGCTAATAAAGGCCAGTCTTATTTTAAAAGACCCTGTCTATCCCTCGACTGCTACTGTTTTAGCACATGGCGTATCAAGTAGAAAACGTAAAAAGCAACACTATCACTTTTTAAAAGATGAAATAAAAATTCAAAGAAACGGTCTTTTTCCACATGTTGCTTCTAAGTTATTTCAAATTAACCATCTAGAAGCCGAAAAGTACTCTATGGAAACACTACTTCAACAAATAGCTGAAATGTCAGAGGTCTTTACATTTCATCATGTTAAAAAGAGTATGATGAAACTACCTCAACTAGGTAGTTCCTTTCAAGTCACTGAAGAACTAACAAACGCTTATCATCTGTCTACTAACCGTTTTATTGAGTATCTCTCAGAAAAAAATCATCACCTTATTGAGACTATCACAAATGATACTTTTACATCTAACATATTAACGAATACTAAGTGTTACGAATGTCATCCCCTCTCCTATCACATTGAAGAGGATGCATACTATTTACCAGCATCTCGTGACCTTCTTATAAACTTACCTGAATTGCTAGCTCATTACCTATTGCTCTATAACCTAAGCATGATTTCAAGATACGAAACTGAATGGTGGTATGAACTTCTCTTAGGAATGACAAGTGATGATTATCCATTTATTATTCGATACATGGAAATCGTAAAAAGAAAAATTCCTTTTTTGATTTTTCATTATTTAGAAGGTAATTTATAGAACAGGCAAGCAAGGAATGTTTATTCTTTGCTTGCCGTATTAGTGAGTTAGGTACCAATTAGCTCTCTTCTTTTGAGTCTTATTATTTTAATACCTTTATTTGATGTAAATTTATTTAGGTTACGAAGCTTTTTATCAGAATTTCACCTCTTTCACCAGCCTATTTTCGATTTTTTATGATTTACTTTCGAAATTCACCCTTTTATTTTCGAGTTTGATGGATTTATTTTCGAATTTGATCATTTTATTTTCGAATCTGATCTTTTTATTTTCGAATTGCCTCTTTATCAATTTTGCGACAACTTTAAATGCAAGTATCTCTCTACTACCATCGGTATACCGGCTCGCGATAAGCGGCGAATCTCTTCGTCAACTTGTTCGTTCAGATCCTCATGTGCCAAGCCCGCACATTCCGGTCTTCTCTCTCTGCGCTTCCTCGACCTTCTTGCTTCTCCCAAGCCTAAGGGCTTGTAGGACTTTTTTGTCTTCTTTTCTATAACTCAATCTTCGAACACTATTGTACCTTTCGGTACAACTAACTACCAAAACCACACAAAAAAAGACCAGTATCTCTACTGATCTTCCTCTCATCTTACCTGGCAACGTCCTACTCTCACGGGAAACCCCCAACTACCATCGGTATACGGCTCGCGATAAGCGGCGAATCTCTTCGTCAGCTTGTTCGTTCAGATCCTCATGTGCCAAGCCCGCACATTCCGGTCTTCTCTCTCTGCGCTTCCTCGACCTTCTTGCTTCTCCCAAGCCTAAGGGCTTGCAGGACTTTTTTGTCTTCCTTTCTATAACTCAACCTTCGAACACTATTCCTCTGTACCTTCCGGTACAACTACTACCAAAACCACACAAAAAAAGACCAGTATCTCTACTGATCTTCCTCTCATCTTACCTGGCAACGTCCTACTCTCACAGGGGGAAACCCCCAACTACCATCGGCGCTGAAGAACTTAACTTCCGTGTTCGGCATGGGAACGGGTGTGACCTCTTCGCTATCGCCACCAGATATTATAAAGTTTGAAGGATGTTCCCTCAAAACTAGATAACGATTCACAATTCATTCACTGAACTTACGCTTTTAAAAATTGGTTAAGTCCTCGATCTATTAGTATCAGTCAGCTCCACACGTCACCGCGCTTCCACCTCTGACCTATCAACCTGATCATCTTTCAGGGATCTTACTAGCTTACGCTATGGGAAATCTCATCTTGAGGGGGGCTTCATGCTTAGATGCTTTCAGCACTTATCCCTTCCGCACATAGCTACCCAGCTATGCCTTTGGCAAGACAACTGGTACACCAGCGGTGCGTCCATCCCGGTCCTCTCGTACTAAGGACAGCTCCTCTCAAATTTCCTACGCCCACGACGGATAGGGACCGAACTGTCTCACGACGTTCTGAACCCAGCTCGCGTACCGCTTTAATGGGCGAACAGCCCAACCCTTGGGACCGACTACAGCCCCAGGATGCGATGAGCCGACATCGAGGTGCCAAACCTCCCCGTCGATGTGGACTCTTGGGGGAGATAAGCCTGTTATCCCCGGGGTAGCTTTTATCCGTTGAGCGATGGCCCTTCCATGCGGAACCACCGGATCACTAAGCCCGACTTTCGTCCCTGCTCGACTTGTAGGTCTCGCAGTCAAGCTCCCTTGTGCCTTTACACTCTACGAATGATTTCCAACCATTCTGAGGGAACCTTTGGGCGCCTCCGTTACATTTTAGGAGGCGACCGCCCCAGTCAAACTGCCCACCTGACACTGTCTCCCAGCCCGATCAGGGCTGTGGGTTAGAATTTCAATACAGCCAGGGTAGTATCCCACCGACGCCTCCACCGAAGCTAGCGCTCCGGCTTCTCAGGCTCCTACCTATCCTGTACAAGCTGTACCAAAATTCAATATCAGGCTACAGTAAAGCTCCACGGGGTCTTTCCGTCCTGTCGCGGGTAACCTGCATCTTCACAGGTACTATAATTTCACCGAGTCTCTCGTTGAGACAGTGCCCAGATCGTTACGCCTTTCGTGCGGGTCGGAACTTACCCGACAAGGAATTTCGCTACCTTAGGACCGTTATAGTTACGGCCGCCGTTTACTGGGGCTTCGGTTCAAAGCTTCGCTTACGCTAACCTCTCCCCTTAACCTTCCAGCACCGGGCAGGCGTCAGCCCCTATACTTCGCCTTGCGGCTTCGCAGAGACCTGTGTTTTTGCTAAACAGTCGCCTGGGCCTATTCACTGCGGCTTTTCCGGGCTATTAACCCTAAAAAGCACCCCTTCTCCCGAAGTTACGGGGTCATTTTGCCGAGTTCCTTAACGAGAGTTCTCTCGCTCACCTTAGGATTCTCTCCTCGCCTACCTGTGTCGGTTTGCGGTACGGGCACCTCTCACCTCGCTAGAGGCTTTTCTTGGCAGTGTGGAATCAAGAACTTCGGTACTATATTTCCCTCGCCATCACAGCTCAGCCTTATATGACAATGGGATTTGCCTCATTGTCAGCCTAACTGCTTGGACGCGGCATTCCGACGCCGCGCTTACCCTATCCTTCTGCGTCCCCCCATTGCTCAAATGGTGAGGAGGTGGTACAGGAATTTCTACCTGTTGGCCATCGCCTACGCCTTTCGGCCTCGGCTTAGGTCCCGACTTACCCTGAGCGGACGAGCCTTCCTCAGGAAACCTTAGGCATTCGGTGGAGGGGATTCTCACCCCTCTTTCGCTACTCATACCGGCATTCTCACTTCTAAGCGCTCCACCAGTCCTCTCGGTCTGGCTTCTCAGCCCTTAGAACGCTCTCCTACCACTGTTCGTTAGAACAGTCCACAGCTTCGGTGATACGTTTAGCCCCGGTACATTTTCGGCGCAGAGTCACTCGACCAGTGAGCTATTACGCACTCTTTAAATGGTGGCTGCTTCTAAGCCAACATCCTGGTTGTCTAAGCAACTCCACATCCTTTTCCACTTAACGTATACTTTGGGACCTTAGCTGGTGGTCTGGGCTGTTTCCCTCTTGACTACGGATCTTATCACTCGCAGTCTGACTCCTGAACATAAGTCTTTGGCATTCGGAGTTTGACTGAATTCGGTAACCCGATGGGGGCCCCTAGTCCAATCAGTGCTCTACCTCCAAGACTCTCATTTCAAGGCTAGCCCTAAAGCTATTTCGGAGAGAACCAGCTATCTCCAGGTTCGATTGGAATTTCTCCGCTACCCACACCTCATCCCCGCACTTTTCAACGTGCGTGGGTTCGGGCCTCCATTCAGTGTTACCTGAACTTCACCCTGGACATGGGTAGATCACCTGGTTTCGGGTCTACGACCACGTACTTATTCGCCCTATTCAGACTCGCTTTCGCTGCGGCTCCGTCTTATCAACTTAACCTTGCACGGGATCGTAACTCGCCGGTTCATTCTACAAAAGGCACGCCATTACCCATTAACGGGCTTTGACTACTTGTAGGCACACGGTTTCAGGATCTGTTTCACTCCCCTTCCGGGGTGCTTTTCACCTTTCCCTCACGGTACTGGTTCACTATCGGTCA
>NZ_CP016021.1 GCF_001889165.1 Bacillus weihaiensis
TGCTACCTTCAATATCTTGTAAGCCCTACTACGTAAATTACGAATAGTCGCTTCTTTTTCCTCAGCCGTTTCTATGATGTAATAACCACTTCTTCCAGCTTCATTTGATGTACCAATCTTGTAGCCATATGTTACTCTTAACTTAGAAACTATTTCTCTTACAGTGACACTACCAATGCCTGTAAGCTTTGATATTTCCGATACTTTTACAGGCTTGTCAGAGCCTTTAGGTATCATGACTAACACCTTCTTGTACAATTCAGGAAGGTTTTCTTCTTTTTCTCCTAATATCATCAATTCCACTCCTTCCCTAAACGAAAAAGAGCCCACAATATGAAGGCACTAATTAGTGCTATCAAATCATGGACTCTTAGGTCTCTCTTTTATATCAGTTTAGTTCCGGATGTAATTAAATTCTCTACAACTACACTTTATTTCGTGATCATCAGGTAAAAGCATCTTCTTTTTTAAAACACCTAACCTCTTTACCCGCCATGAATAAAAGCTTTTTACAATAAAGACATATGATTCTTTTCCTCATAAGAAACTCCTCAGATATCCTTCTACTAAATGTACAATTGAAAATTTCTATCTCTATAATCTATATTATAAACGCTTATACCTCAAGAGTACAAGCTTTTTTTTCAAAATATTTAATTATAACATGGGTTTTGCAAAATTACTTATAAAATGAGGTATTTTCATTGTTATATAGGGTAATTTTCATATTGACAGGATTTTATATATTCTATTCTTATCTGCATATAGAAAGAATATTATAGAGAGTAGTTCTAATGTTTGGGTAGTTGCGATCCAGAAGCTTTCAACAATTTTTCTACAAAATAAACATTTTTGTTGACTTTAGGTTTTAGGCTCTTCAAACTACTTGAAACTGAGGGTTTGAGGTTTGAGGGCAGAATGAACCCCTTATACGCAGTCAATAAGGTGATTAAAGACTACGGATAAAGAGTTCATCTGTTATTCATTACTACGTCAACATCGGGAATCGGCCCTTTCGTAACACCTTACTTGATGAATGGATTTTAACCCAAACACATTCTTTTTACAGACAATCTCTGTCCTGCCTGTTGGAGTCCTGACGACCTATATTTAACATAGACCGACATTTCCCCTTTGAATGCATTCCCCTGTCCTATACGGACACCAGAGAACCCACCGTGACTATATGCTGCCACACGCTTATCATGAACACCGTAAGTAAGGTAACGGTTTAGGATTAAACCTTAGTCCATGACACCTTTGTTTTCTGATCTGGAAGGTAAACCAGCTGTTTTTTTGATTCACATCATGTTATTCCACTAACCATGATGCTACGTAATTAACGTAGATTATGTATTAAATTGTTAAAAGTAAGCCATTAATGCCCTTTTTGAGGTACATCACAGCAATTGAACGCAAAAAAAGCCCTTTGCCTGTAATAGACAAAGAGCTCAATATCGTTAGATTATAAAAGAATGTATGGTTTTCACTAAAAATTAACATAGGATTATACAAGTAAAATAAACATAATCTGTTGATTTTCAGTGTGAACTAATGTATTCTTTTGTTATCTGATATTAATTAAGGTGTATTGGCGTACACCCATCCAGATTGGCGTCTGGATAAACTCTTTGGGGATTGGTGGCTAACCGATCCTTTTTATTTTGTTCTTTTTTATGTAAGATTTCTAATCTATCTCTTTATTAATCTTAATATTAGCACAAAGGAATATTTTACTACAACGATACTTTGACAAAAAAACTCAAAACAACACAAAAAGACGTATCTCTACGTCCCTTAATGAATTACATCATAATACCTAATAGCTCTTAAATCTCCACTGATGTAATGAAGAATGCTATAGTTACATCCCTCTTTATAGTCTGTTTCAAAGTAAGATCTCATTAAATCTACTTCGTCTTCTAAATCCAAATCAAAATCCTTCCCCATTGAGTTATCTACCACATACAACATTTCTTCCCTTGATTTTTCCCATTGTTCAAAAGTTAACTTAGGATGTCTTTCTCCTCTATACTCTTCGTAAAGTGAAACAAAGTCAGCTAATGCTTCTAATTGATCTCGGTTCAATTGAGTAAAATCATCATCATCCAAAATCATTACGTAAGCAGAAAAATCGATACGGTCAGCAACGGAGTTCTGCCCCCTATTTTTATTCTTAATCTTTGTTGAATTCTCTGTATTATTCTCTGGTAATGGTAACCTCAACTTGTCCAAGTGATTAAGCCAATCTGTCATGTTCTTTTGGTCAATTTGTCCGAATGGTGATTCTTCAAGGGTTTTAAGCACTATATAATCAATTCTATACCATTTTGTCCTATCTATTTTTAATTTATTGTAGTTCCCAGTTACAACAAGTTTCATTTTTTCTAAGTTGTTCATTGTTCTTTGAATTGTTTTACTTGACCAAAAAGGAAATTGCTCCTGCCACCCTTCCTCGATTGAATTGAAAGTCCAATGGTAACCGTCTCTAAAATTGTTATTAGCCTTTTTGTTTATCTCATTCCAATAATGAATTTGTTGTAAAACTATTGCTTCATTCAGACCTATTTTAGTAGCTAACTTAGGCATTACCATCAACGGTTGTTCATCTAAAAGTAATTTACTCATCGATTTCAACCCTCCTGACGCTTGTTTTTGTAGTCATTTTCCTCTAACCACTTCAAGACTTCCACTAAATCATAACGAATCGTCCTATAACCCACCTGGACATGGGGTAACCCCTCTTTTCTCAAACGATATAATGTGGATCTTGATATATTTAACTGCTGTTGCAGTTCTTCTGCAGATAACATATACGCACCTCCTATTATTCTATAATTTAATTATAACATTCGTTTCTATTCGTGTCAAAAATATATAGTGTTTTCGTTCTATTTCATGCCTAATTGAATATATTAAAAATAGGAAAATCATATCAATTCATATTTTTCACATAAAAATACTTGGATTAATTTTCAAAAGATGGTAATATAAAAAAAGCGAAGGGTTGCAGCCCTCCACTTAATTTGATAAATTATATTTGATTTTGAATTTTATTATATGGCGCTCTCAGTTGCAGCTGAGGGTGCTTTTTTCTTTGTCTTCTATTGTCTCCGCATATATTACTCTTTCGTGAGTTGTACCATAAAGTATAATATCGTTAATTTTAACCGTTTTTCCTACTTCTATATCTGATGTATAAACAATTTTTAACTTTTTCATCAATTCTATATCCTTCATTGTCCTTGCTATGATATTGCCAGTCCAAAATATTTTCTTTGTATCAGGATCGATTACAATAAGAATCGGTTTATCTACTGTCTCACGATCCATTGCATCATTGGAGTTATTGACAAAAATAACTTTTGGTTTAGTTTCTTTTCTAACACACCTAATAGCAAAATCAACTAATTCATCATCAGAAAGTAGATGTTTAAATAAATCTCTTACCTCGATTGTCATATTCATTTCTCCTTTTAATTTAGATTTCCAAAGACCTACAAATACTTTAGATCAAAAGAACCTATTTTTTGTTGTCCTCCAAGGGTATTCATATTATGAAACCCCTTTTCGTCATCATCTAATCTGTCTAATTTTCGCGTGACATTTATTATAAAAAGTATGCTATGGCCATGTGATCACCCCTCTCAAATACCGCCAGAATTGGCGAGATTACAATTGATCGATCAGGCTTGAATAATAAGACTGTGGTTTCTCTAAATAGATTTTAGTTACCTCAATTGAAGTATGACCCATATATTTCGCGATATCTTGAATAGGTACACCTTGTTCGGCCAAACGTAATCCAAAAAGATGACGTAAATTGTGAACGTGTGCTTTAGTAGACTCGATATTCGCCATATGAGCGTACTTTTTCATCATGTTATGAGCTGTTTGTCTCGATAAAGGACCTCTTTCCCCTACGAACAATAACTTTGTAGTATCAGCGTAAGGTTGTTTTCTGATCTTCAAATACGATCGCAAAGAAGTAAGAAGTTTATCGCTAATATAGATGTCTCTGTATTTACCGCCTTTACCTTTGATATCTTCAATAATCCTCTTTCCAGTTTGAACATGATCCACACGCAGCTGCAACGCTTCACTAATACGCATGCCGGAAAAATACATCGCTTCAAATAAGGCTTTTGCTCTTATATCTCCTGCATCTTGGATGGTACTAATAAGCAATTCATAGTCCGCAGTAGAAAGTAATTCTTCATCCTTGAGGGTATATTGCTTCTGAGTCTTTTCTTGCTTCACACGAGCGTTTATAGAGAGTTCAAAGCGTTCGTTAAGGAAATCAATGAACTGCTTAATACCAACTAACTTAGAATTGATGGAACTAACCTTTAACTTACGCTGCTTTAAATGCTCTTTGTATGTAGTAAGGTCAGTTCTTTTTACCTTTTTAATATCTTTGTTCACAAAATCAAGGAATCCTTTAACATGAGTTGTATAAGAGTCAATTGTCCCCTGGCTCTTTTCTTCCTCAACCAAATAATCTCTATATGCTTCCAAGTAGTCGGCATTTTTCATTTCATCTTCTCCCCTCATTAAGCGAACTACGAATTAAAGATTTAATAAGAAGTAACTTTATCTAAACTCATTTTATGTTCAAAAGATAAACCATCACGAATTATTATTAAAGTCAAAAAACCTTCCTCAATATCTCTTAAACGGTCAACAATAATTTCTTTTTCAACACCATTTTCAATATATTTCACTTGCATGTTAAAACCTCCTTATGTCGCAATTTTTGTCTACAGATCATCTTCTTTTAAAACAGATTCATAGCCAGTCATAAACTCTTCCATATCCACAACCAAGTCTCTAAAATAAGCCGAGTAAGATCCTTTACCTTTTTCCTTATCAATCTTTTCCCATTGTTCTTCAGTTAAAGTGATAGAAACTTTCTTTGTAACACCCATCGCAGGACGACCAGCACCTTCTCTTAAACCTCCACGATTAGATCTAAGATGTTGAGGAAGCTCCTCTTTCTTATAAGGTGGGATATAAAGTTGCTCTAACATTTCGTTAACCTTTTCCAGGTCAACACCCTCACGATCAGCAACTAACATAAATTCTTTTTCTAATTGAACAGGATCACCCTCAGCAGCATTCCATCGGACGTTATACATTTTCTTGTGCAGCAATAACAACTCTTTCAATTTTTTACCTCCTTTGTTTTAGGTTACCTTAATCATAAATGATTATTTTTATGATTGCAAGTGTTTAATGAAAAATATTTTACATAACTATACTTATGTATTCAATTTACTATAAACCCTTATTTAATAAAGAGTTTTTCGAATCCGTATTTTAATTAGGTGATTTAGTTTACATAATATCTATTCAATCTCCTGAAAGTTAAGGGGGTGTGCTCAAAGTTGAGCAGCGAGATCCCAGAACAATTTTGTGATCGGCTCTACAAAAATGTGGAGCGACAGTTTCGTTCAATCCTTAACGAGATAGAAACTATATACTGCGTTATACTAAAGCAAACGTTCGGTAGAAAATATTCTACCTTTTCTTATCTACAATAAGTAAACCTCATTCAATGAAAAATATTAAAACGTTGATATTTCAAGAAAAAGACCATTTCCAAATCAGTTACTTTTAAAGTTTGACTGTGAGTATAGTACGAAAAGTAGAAAAGATTATACTTCCAAACTGGATGTAGTATAAAATAACGGTAAACAGGAACGGAGGGAACACTATGTCCGGAACAGAAAAACCATTAAGTTCAAAAGAAGTTAGCTCCATATTAGACATAGGTGATAGTACGCTTCGCAAGTGGTGTATCGCTATTGAAGAACAAGACTATTTCTTCTCTCGAACGGATGGTAACAGAAGGTTGTTCTTTAGTCGTGATTTAGAGCTACTTAGAAACTATCGTAAGTATGTACAGGTGCAAAATATTTCTATGAGTAACGCTGCGAAACTTGTTGTAGAAGGCTTAAACGGCATAGTAGAACAAGAGAACGAAGTAGAGAACAAAAAGAACACTGTTCTTTCAGATCGTTCTAACAATGAAGTGATCGACCGTTTAATGAACTACATAGAACAACAAGAAGAGAGACAAAAACAGCAAGAAGAGTTCAACAAAGCTTTATTAAACAAGTTGGATGAACAACAAAAATACATAGAAGAACGATTGAATAAGCGTGATGATGCTTTAATGCAATCATTAAGAGAAGTCCAGGAGACAAGAAAGTTAATTGCTGCAGCTGAAGAAAAACGAGAAGAAGAAAGTAAGAAAGGGTTCTTTCAACGACTATTGGGTAAATGATGGATTCATGAATTCTCTGGATTTACCCTCAATAAATTTAGGAACGATTAAAAGGGTAAGAAGGGAAGCTTTTTATAAGTGAAAAGGAGAACAAACCTTTATGATTCATACGCTTTTCAAACCAATTATCGCTTTTGAATGTGCATCATGTAATACAACGTTCGGAGTAAGCACGCATAAGAACGAAGCCAATTGCCCTAACTGCTCAAGCGAATGTAAATCATCAAGCGAAGGATTTATGGCTTATAACCAAGTCGCAGAGGAAGAATTTCAGACCGTTAAAGAAGTGTTTAATGAGGATGAGCTTTTGAAAGCCGATGAAGTTGCTAAAATTATCGGGAAAAGTAAACGAGTCGCTTATGAAATCATGGATGAGAAGGATTTCCCCTTGATAAGGATACGAAGATCTAAAAGGGTTCTTAAATCTGATTTTTTTGAATGGCTGCGACAAAGTAGATTCAATACATAACCTAACTTATGTAACGAAAAAAGCCACCGTTATTACACAGTGGCTTTTTGTTAATTATTTTTTTCGGACTGCAATAGGATCCATGGACCCTAAAGAGCGTAATCTTTTTTTAGGACCGCAGTAAGACACGTAGTCTTAAAGGGCATAATTTTATTATTTGTAATATTACTATATAATATTCCTCTTTTTTATGCAACATTAATCCTCTTTTTTAGGAATTGATGTGAAATATCTCCTTATCTTTTCATCAATAATATCCAGTTGAGGAGAAGTAAGTCTATATTTGGTTTGCTCTGCTTTCTTAGGATTATAAATTCTGATTTTACTTAAAGATCTCATTTGAGCAACACGAGCAAAAACTTTTTTATTATTTATTGCTGGAATAGTTCCTAAAAAAGCGTCCATTTCGTGTAGATCATCTTCGCTCTCATTTTCATCAAGTGACGATAAGGGTACTATCATTAATGTTTCAGAAGATTTATCATTATCATCCAAAACTGCAGCGTAGTGTAGCCCATTAAATTCCGAACCTATATTTCGTCCAAAATTTGTGAAAATAATATCACCACGGTTGTATTTAATCAATGATTCTGGATTGAATGAATTTTCCCATCTAAAATACAGAGTTTGTGTATTGAGCCACTTTAAAATTTCTTGTTGCTTTTGAGTGTCCATGCGCTTTATAGCGCCTTTATATTGTCCAGTAACAGTATTTATATCTAAAGGGACAGGTGCAACAATAGTGCTTGAACCAGTCCTTTTAGGATTTGAAGTTGTTTTTCTTTCTGTCAAAATTAATTTCTCCCCTTAAATAAAGTCTTTTTTTGTAAATCATAACAGAAATAATATTTTTTGAGGAGAAATAGTAAATAATGCTAAAAAAGATAATCCAATACATAACCCGAGTTAAGTACGATTATTTCCAAGCTTGCATAGCCAAGGTTACATACCCAAGAATGCAGGATATAATATGCAACCTTGGGTATGTAACTCGATTGGTATACCTCAAGCCTCGCCCCACATGGTTTCAAACCCTCTCTTAAACCGTAACTTCTATACTAAAAAGAAGTCATTTTTAGTGAAGAATTTGACCACGAAAAAAAGAAGGGTTCATCACCCTCCAATCATTGCACCTTTATCTTAATTGCCCCATTTCCCGACTTCTGATGTTGAGTTTTTTTCTCTTCTTTCGGCTTCATCATATCCATAAATTTCGTGAAACTCTGTGCCTGGATAACTTTAAATGGATAACTACGATCTATCGCATATCGTTGTTCAGAGATAATGAGGATATGAGGGAATACAGGTTTTTCCGGTGGCTGCCATTCTTCTCGAGTAATAATTCCACTGTTATAAAGATCTCTGTACCTGTTTAATTTATCGTTCATTTGTTTTTCAGAGTAAATCGTCTTCTGAACCTCTATGAAAAAGGGTGTTCTCCTAAAGATACAGAATATATCCGGTTCTGCCATACCTTTCTCCCCGTATTTAGGTTCGACCAAGAACGTATGGAGGTTACCATATTTCAAGATATCCTTATACACTTCAACAATTGCAAGGAAATGCCCTATCTTCGCACTGTTCTTCTTCATGTTCACGTCTGGACCAAAGTAAACATAAGGTACGAACGCAGTAGAACGTTGTAGGTGCCCTTCTCGTAACAACCGTAACAGAACGTTATTAGCTGCGTAATTAGGGTTCTTTAGGGTTTTAAAATGGATATGAGCGATTGAATCACGATCCATTACTCTAAAACGGTTTAAATCCTCTATAATCGCCTTGTCACGCTTCGTCAATGGCATCTATAAACACATCCTCTTCAAGTAGATGATTGCTCAATTCTGAGCCATCCTCACTATCGTTCTTTACTTCCTTTGCTTCCTTAACAACCATGAACGGACTAAGCAGCTTCTTAGCGTTCTCTAACGTGAGGTAGGGCGCTTGAAGCTCATAGAGTTGATCACTATTCATAATAAATCGCCCACTATGCTCGATTTCATGAGCACCTGGTGTATTAACTATGCGCGCTTCAATCATATCGCGTAATTTAAAACCCATAGAAACCGTCAGATTCGCTCTAATTGTCGTATCTAATACTTTTGCATTTGGTCGTTGCATAGAGAGAACAGCAAAGACACCAAGCGTTCTACCAATGGCCACAAGCTCTGTAAGAATCTCCATTACATCTTCATTTTTTCGAAGCATAACAAATTCATCGATGCAGACCACGATGTAAGGACGTTTATGTTCTTCTGGCAGATCGTCTACGTGACTAACCTCGAATACTTCTGTTAAATCGCTTCTCTCGTCTAACTCCTGTTTGATGTGCTGCAACATATCCGCAATATCCTTAACATTACTTAACACACATTTAACGTGTTCAACCTTACGGAAAATATGAAATTCAGACTTCTTGCAATCACCTAAGTACAGTTCTAATTCGTGAGGTTTCTTTAATGCTATTAAGCTCGTAAGAATGGAACGTAACTGTGTAGATTTACCCGAACCGGTTTCCCCAGCAATCAAGATATGAGGTTGCTTCAACAAATCAAACGTAACGTATTCACCGAACCGATTTTGACCGCAAATAATTCCTAACGAATGCTGACTTATGTTGCGAATTATCTCTTCTTGCTTATAAATCAACTCTTTCGGCATCGTCTTTTTATAAATCGTTAAAATGAACCTCTTATAATCGCCTTCCAACTCAATATTCGGACCAAATGACTGTTTAAAAACGTACTCTCTTTTCAATACTTCTTTCGGATCCATCCCGTTTAGCAAGGTGAACGTATATTGAATTAAATCCTCTTTAAACACGACTGCTTGAATTTTAGGATAAGAGAAAAACTGTCGACCACTGCTATTCTTATAAATTTTATATAAATCAGCATTCATAAAGCATTTATTTAAGTCGCTTTTTGCCTTCTGTCGCTTAATAAATTCACTTAGCATGTAACAACCTCCTAAACGATCTTAAACAACACCCAAATCATGAAACTAAATGTCCCTACAGGTAAAATAAACCGGGTGATCGATTCAACAATGTATGCAAGCTTGTTAAAGCCATTTTTAGCCGAATTAACCTCAATAAGGTGTGAAAGTATAGCAAAGCAACCAACGCCCAATACAACGCAATACAGACCACTCATAGTGGGTGACATATCGAAGAAACTACTAATCGTCATTGAAGGTAAAAAACCAGAGTACAATGTAATATCAGAGGATTGATTCGACTTAGAACTCCCCGCCAGGAACTCTCTAAAGTCAATCACCTCTGTTTTTTTAGGTAATGTCATTTCCCCTCTCTCCTTCCTTTCTCTCCCTCGCACTCCCTCTCTTTCCAACCTCTCACCCCTTTAAGTTCTTAACATGTTTTTAAATCCTTGTTATGAATGGGTTCTTTCTTGTACAAGTGCACCAGAGGTAAACTGTTAAAACTATTACGTAGATGATTCTTAAAACAGTTAATTTCATGTTGAAAGACTATCAACAACATGTTTCCTACTGTTTTGCTTTCGTGTTAATAGCCTATGCTCTACGACTTGTCCATGTTTCACCAATATGTAAAATATTTTCTTACGAGTTGGCGAATCTACTTTGAATAGGTTGTACGTTTCTTGTCGATAATGTTTTTAAAAATCGAGAAGGAGAGACCGTAGAATGTGGGGAATAGGTAAAAAACGCAGTAAAATTGGTAAATTTATAGATAAGCATGGATATTCGCAAGAAGATTTGTGTAAGGTTGCTAAGATTGGGAGAAACACTGCAAGTCGAATATGTTCCGATCCACAATATTCACCAAGTCTAAGCACTATCCAAAAAGTCATGAAAGCTATAAGAAAGATAGATCCAAACGCTAAAGCTGACGATTTCTTCGATATGTGAGGTGTGTTAAAGTGAAGATCACGATTACCAAAGGACCAAAACATGACGAATGCATTCAAAAATGCTATCAGTATTTAGTCCAGTTATATAGACGTGAATATCTAAATACTAATCAAGATTCAAAACGTCATGAGAGTCCCCAGAATCGTTTCTAAGGGGTTTGTTTTTATTTGCGACACTTGTATTATCTAAAATAATTAAAAGTCTTAGAGAGGAAATGAAGGATGGATAATGAATGGTCCAAGTTTATTGAAGAATTAGAGAAAGAAGGAATCTCTCCAAAAGAAGCAAATAGGATGATTCGCACCTTCCAAGTGATGGAGATTGTGATGAAAAACATGAAGGAAACTGATATTGAAGAAGATAGCAAACAGTTTTAAATTAACACGCTTGACGGAAACAAAGTTTTAGCGCAGCACTCATAGAGTGTATAAGTGCGCTATTACTTTGTAATAGATTAAATTCAATCTGTATTTATTGTATCTTCAATGATCTTCAACACTCTCTTCATATTTCCATTGATTTGTTTACCTGAGAATCTTAGCACCTTCCAACCATTCTTACGTAAGTAAATATTTTTACGTCTATCATGAGCTTTCTGTGCTGGTGTAGAATGATATTTTTTCCCATCGCATTCAATTGCTAAATTATGATGTGGTAACGCGAGATCAATCCGATACTTACCGCAAGGAACTTGAGTTGCTACATAATAACCTCGAGTTGTTAAAGCACTGTATAACCTATTTTCAATAGGGCTTTCACATTTAAGTCTTTGTATATCGACCTTTGATACATCTGCAAATTCCGGATTTCTTATATGATCGACTGTATAAAAGATTGGCATAATAACAAATATTAGTACAAATACAACTAATCCGATTAACTCCAAAATAACCACCTCGACTCTATGTTGGTCAAATTAAAGAAAAACAACACGTAAAAAAACCTCCACAAAAATGTGAAGGATATCTCTTATCAGCCATATAACATCACCGCCCTATTTATCTCTCGTGTGACATCTCTTTCGTCAAAGATAGCTTTTTGAGGGTAGAAGTTATATGTGTTACCTTCTTTAATTTGGGTTGTTGTAGCTTGTTTATCAACTACATTAGGTACTCTGATGTTTGGTATATCTGGTAATGAAGCATCAACCATCTTTTTAGATGCCTTACTAATTGCATCTAATTGAGAGATCATACCTATTTCATAACCTTCACCAGTGAATACCCCGAACTTTTTGAATACTTTAGAAGGTGAAGCAATACCAAGTAGTTTTTTCGCCCCACTTATAGCACTGTCCACAACTCCTGTGACCGATTCAATTAAACCACCAGCTACACTTTTCACACCTTTAACCATTCCATCTATGATGTTTTTCCCTACTCCTATCCAATCAACGTCCGATAATTCATCAACTATTGAACTTCCTATGTCCCAAACAATACCTAATAATTTTGGTATTAAAGCTACTAATCCATCAATTAATGCAAGTATTAATTCTCCACCCATTTGAATGATTTGTGGTAAGTTTCGAACAAACTCTGAAATCATTTTTACAATCAAGGTAGCTACCATTGATACCAGTTGAGGTATCGTCTTATAAATACCATCAATTAATTTTAATAAAATATCTACACCCGTCCTTATTATCGCTGGAAGGTGTCCACTGATTGTATTTATAAAAATTCTGGTTAACTCAACAGATTGAGCGATCAGTAACGGTATTAGTTCAACTATCCCATTTAAGAGAGTTGTCAGTAATTGCCCACCCATTTGTAAAATGTCTGGAAGAAATTTTTGCATGTTCTCAATTTGTAACGGTATTAACTGTTGTACAGCACTAATGTATAGAGGTACTGCATTCGAAATACCTTGGATAATATTTTTAATAATGTTAATCCCTTGTTCAAGAAGTTGCGGCATAAGTGCCGTTAAACCCTCCGATATAGAATCAAAGCTTTTAACTAATTCAATATTTTTGTTAGCCCATTCAACAATATCTGTTAAAAATTCAGATACCGTAGTTACTAAAGGGGTTAGTGCAATTGAAAGTTCACCTAATGCGGCAGTTAATTGTTGTTGTGCTTCTTGTTGAGCGAACAATTCTGGATTAAGCTTTTTGTATTCCTCATAGGTAGATGCTAAACCTAATTCTGATAGTTGTTGCAATACGTAATTAGTAGCATCACCGGATTTTTGCGCCTTCGCTAATCCTGCATCAAATTTTTCTAACTCTACTCCACTACGTTCTAAAAGCTCTGCAAATGGTCCTATAGCTTGTCCTGTAGCTAATGTTTCTTGTAAGCCATCTGCAATACCTTCCGTCTTTAACGTGTCACTAAAACGTATGGCAGCACCGTTTATTTCATCAAGGACAGTCGAGATTTGTTGTTCTGTTAAATCGGTTTGCATTAAGTTAGATACTGTTTCAACCGCAGAATCCATTTCACCAGTTAAAGCAGCAACCTTTTGTGTTGCTTCCTCCATCACCTGTGGGTTAAACCCTCCATTCATGGAGTTGGCATTCAATCGAGCCATCGTTCGGTTGTAATCTTCCATCCCTGTTACTAAACCACCAATAGCCGCACTTCCTGCCGCACCTAACGCAACTGCACCTTTACCAACTGATTTGAATGAAGATTCTAAACTTTCTAAAGAGCTTTCGGCTTTTTCTGCTGCGTCTTTAATCCCTTTTAACCCTTTTTCGGCTTTACTCAAGGAACCGCCATCAACTGTAGCAAGTTTAGCTTTGAAATTTATTACTTCTTTTTCCGCAAATTGCACTTCGCGTTTGAAAGATCTAAATTGCTCTTCACCGATTTTCCCACTGTTGAATTGTTGCTCTACTTCTTTTTCTGCAGCTTGTAACTGTTTTAATTTTTGCGTACTGTTTTCGACTTGATCAGCTAACAATTTCTGCTTTTGTGCCAATGCTTCTGCGTTACTGGGGTCAAATTTTAATAATCGTTCAATATCTCTAAGCTCATTATTCACTTCACTGGAACGTTTGTTTACGTCTTTTAAGGCTTTGTCTAATCCAGTCGTTTCACCATCTAACTCTATCGTAATCCCTTTTATTCGTTTACTCATTTTTTCACTCCCTTTCAAATAAAAAAGGACACCGGACAACGAGTTTTTTCTCGCTATCCAGTGTCCTGGTTGTTCCAGTAACATTTATTTCTCTGTAAATGTAATTTCACAATGGTTTACCTTTCCGTTTTGCCACACTATTGTTTGTTTTCCAAATCCACTATTCGGATCTGTAACCCTCTTACATTCCCCATCCTTCACAATATAGACACCGTCTTTAGTTAAGTCTAAATTACTCATAAAACAACCTTAAATGTCTTACCAGTTAAAGAGAATTGAATAATTTCACTTAGCTCGGTTATGACATGTAATATGGGGAATTGTTCAAATTCTTCAAGCCATTCTTCAGAATTCCCAATTGATTTGTCCGCATTTTTAGCAAAGATCCAACAAATTAAATATAAAGCTTCAAAATTAACTTTTTTCAGGTCCTTTATAGGGGAACGCATAGGAACTATATTGTATTTAACAACGTTTCTAAGACTCTTAAAATCCTTTATGAAATTACGGCCTAATTCTTGTCTGTATAATTGAGTGATATATTTGTCACCTTTAAAAGAAACATTCTTCCCATCAATTCGTATTGTTTTATACATACTATCACCCCTTATAACGCTTTTATGTCATCGAAAGTCAAAGTGAGGGGTTGATCATGAATAATCTTTTTTCCTACTTCAATCGTAAAGTCACTACCTTCTTTTAAAGGTGGATAACTATTTTTTCTTAAGCTATCAACATGGGAAATACCTGGAACCCAACATTCAGCCATCTTCTTAATAGCAAGTTCTTTCGTCATAATCATTCGTGCATCTTCTGATTCATTCGGATCATCATAATAAAAGGACATTTGACCAATGAAAGGGGGCTTTTCTAAATTAAGATACTTTTTAATAACTTCTGCTGCATTAGGTGGAATCGGACCTCTTTGTTTATTGAACAAGGCAAAGGCTAACTTTGCATCATCTGATAAAGGAACAACTTTATACGGATAGCTATATACAAGTGAAATCATTTCTCTTCTTAAAATTTCTTTTTCGTATGGTCTCATCATTTTTTACCTCTCTTTAAGAAGTCTAATAATCCTTTTGTTTCTACAGGAACCTCAATTTTTTTAAGTGAAGCAACCGTTTTATTTAAGTCCTTTAATGCCTTACCAGCTTGTCCCTCGTTATTAGAAGGGGATAGTGTACGTAACATCAAACTAACAGGAATACTGACTCCCTCACCCATTTCAGCCTTTAAAATGAAATCTATTTGATCCGGTACTTTCTTTAACGATTCTAATTTTCTAATATTATCAAGTAATGGAAGTAACTCACTTTCTAAGTATTCCACACGATCTTTTAACTCTGCTTTTAACTCATTTAGTGTATTATCAACTTCTAATTGTTCTACAGCTGCATTCCTCTTAACTGTTTCCCTCAGATCTTCTGGAACCGCAGGGTATTTCAGTTGATTAAAACGGATCTTTCTTTCAAGTTCCTTCTCTAACATTTCAAGTTCCTCATATTCTTCTGGTGAAGTTGTATGGGTTTTCTGCTCTTTGACCAATTGAAGTTTATCTGCAGCCTTTAACTTCTTTTCCGACAAACTCTCATTATCTAAAACAACTTGAATTACTTTATTTGATTCTACAAAGTATTGATTTTCGTCTATTAATTTCATCATAATTTCCTCCTATTTTTCTTGCCCTGTATCTTCTCATTCGTTCTTTTGCCCTTTCTCGATCTACAATAGGTTTGCAATCAGGACAATATTTTTGTGCCATCGAACCACATTCTTTTAGAACACGTTCACACCTATAACAAATGGCTTTATATATGGTTTTCCCTTTACCTTTTACTTTTCTGTATTTCAATTTCAATCACTTCCACCTGTTACCAATTAGACCCCACACGAGAAATCTTGAGTAAATCTGGAAAGTATACCCCTCATCTCGGTGCTCCTGTTTTTCCCTGGGCACGAACCCAAGAACGGGGGGGGTTAACTAATCTCTTTAACACCTTTCACAAACAGATAATTTATTACAAAGTAACCATTCTTTTGAGCCTACCTCTTTTGAACTCCTATTCCATCTGAAAAACTCTTGCCTTTTCCTTTCGTTGTTTCTTTAATAACCGATTGGATTCTATACGTTTTTCATGTTGCAGCTCTCCAAGATAAGAACAAATCTTTTCCTCTGCTTGATGTAATAATTGTCTAAAATAATTATGGCTTAGTCCTAAATCATTTTTAGCACCTTGATAGGCAATAGCAATTACTTCACGTTCCCTGTCTGTTAATGATTCCATAGCAATTTCAAAGAGTTCTGCTTTACTTACATATCGTTGGATCATGTTTTCATACTCCCTCTTACGTTCAATAATCATAATTGCCATATCTTCTACAGGTGTACTTACAGAAAACAAACGACCTTCTTCATAGTCACACCCTGTAATTGTCGGTGAACAATCATCATACAAGGACTCAATAACCTCATCTCTTTCAGCTATTGCTTTGTTAGCCCAATACCTTGCTGTTGCATATTCGCTTAATTCATAAGACTCAAATCTTTCTGCAAAAAAGACCTCAGACTTCATCAGGTGTCCCCTCCATCTTCATCGGTTAATGTATCTCTACAAAATCATTTCTTGTTGATATGGATCTGGTCCATTCTCTATTGCATTT